>JADHND010000051.1 GCA_016779685.1 Shewanellaceae bacterium
TACCGTTGCATATTGTCGATACCGCTGGTCTGCACGACACCCAAGACCAAGTCGAACAAATTGGTATCCAAAGAGCGTGGCGAGCCATTGATGAAGCACATCGGGTACTGTTCATTATCGACATTAATACTCAAAATGATGCTGAAACGCTTCAACTGCTGCAAGAAGTACAAACCAAAAAACCCGAAGCAGTCGGCTTGACCATTTTGCTAAATAAAGTCGATCTCGCTCATCAAGCAATCGATAGAGACGACTTATCACCATTTGATGTTATTAGAATGTCGGTGAAGGAGAACATAGGTGTCGAGGTGCTCAAAGATCATTTGAAACAAAGTGTCGGATTTAAAACGACGCATGAGGGGCGATTTAGCGCCCGACGACGCCACCTGGATGCGCTAAATCGAGCACTCGAAGCAACTCAGAGAGGTCAGGAGCAACTGTTAACCCATAAGGCAGGGGAATTGCTTGCCGAAGAACTCAGAGAAGCTCAGAAGCACTTGAGCGATATTACAGGTCAGTTTACATCAGATGATTTGCTGGGCAAAATATTCAGTTCTTTTTGTATTGGAAAATAAACATATTATTAAAAATCAAACAGTCTTTTATCAATAGATATATCTGTTGACTGTGTATATTGGTTTAATTTAGCCCTACACTTCGTCAACATCGAGGGAAAGGGCTGCTTCCAGATTAAAAACTTGACTTTTTTAACAGGCAAACCATCTAGTTCAGCCTTCACTAATTTCATGCTAGCCGAAATTCCTTTTATTTTTTTATTCAACGTATTGTACTGCTTTAATCGTTTGGGATTGTCGGCAGGCAAGGATTCATTGATTGGACGTAATTCCTTACAAAGCGTCGAAATGTTTTTCATCGCTTCGATAGCACTGACTTTGACACCTAAATTTTTCATATTTGATGAGCAATTGCTTATGTGATCAGAGAAAGCTTTGCCTTGTATTTTCCATTTTGAATTTAATGCATCAGGATACAATGTCAGTAATACTTTAAAATCTTTTTTAAATCGCCTAGCCATAAAACCAGCTTCTTTTGTGTTTCCATAGGGTAAGTTTCCATCAGCTTTAGTCAGATCAATTCGTTTACTTTTAACACAATATGTCACCATAATTCTCATTTGTTCTTGAACTTTATAAGAAGTGTCATCGCCAGCACGCAGATCATCGGCCCAAAAAAGAGTAAAGGCCAAAAAAATATAGGATCCTTGATAGAGGAATCTTATCACAGCAGTCGTTATCATCATGTGTATATGAACTCTATTTATTATTTTAGATGGCTTTTACTTTCTTGAACATTTATTCTTTGTATTGTATCACTTTTTTTTTCGATCAAGGGCTTCATTAAAAATAGTATGCACAGGAAAAACCCAAGTTAATAACAGCATACCCCCCTAGTTGTCCACTGCGCTTAACAACCTGTGTATAACCTATGTAAATCTCGATCATAACTTTTTGTTTTGGATCCAAAATTTTAGAGGCTGTGTATAAGTCCTTAAGTTGATCCCAGGTTATACGGTAGTTATGCAAACCTTGATAACAGCTTATCCACTGAGTAAGCTATTGTTTTTAATTAAAAATAAAGCTTTTTGCTTAAAAAAAGTACGATCTATATAATAGAAATAAAAAGAGATCTATAGATCTATATTATTAAGCGAGGCCTTTTTAAAAAAACAAAATTGATCGTTTAAAAATTTTTATGTCTGTGGTAAGATTAGATCGTTGAATTTAATCGTGAATTGATCGTTGATTTTATTGTATGAAAAGTAATCGCTTTGATGTTATTGTTATCGGAGGTGGGCATGCTGGAACAGAAGCTGCATTGGCCTCTGCTCGTTCTGGTTGTCAAACCTTGTTGTTGACTCACCAATTGGATACGCTAGGCCAAATGTCTTGTAATCCAGCTATTGGTGGTATTGGCAAGGGGCACTTGGTGAAAGAGATTGACGCGCTGGATGGTCTAATGGCTCATGCCACCGATCAAGCAGGCATTCAGTTCCGAACTTTAAATTCAAGAAAAGGGCCGGCTGTACAGGCAACGCGTGCTCAAGCCGACCGGGCGTTTTACAAAAATGCAATTCAAAATGGATTGTATAATCAAGAAAATCTCACGATATTTCAACAAGCGGTTGATGATTTGATTGTTGAAAATAGTCAGGTTCAAGGGGTTGTAACTCAATTAAACTTGCGTTTTTATGCTAGAGCCATTGTTTTAACGACAGGGACATTTTTGGGTGGACAAATTCATGTAGGGTTGAATAGCTATAGCGGTGGTCGAGCAGGTGATCCGGCTTCGATCAAATTAGCAAACAGACTACGAGAACTCCCTATTCGTATGGGGCGCTTAAAGACAGGAACCCCTCCTAGAATTAATATCAACACCATTGATTTTTCAGTTATGCAAGCGCAGCCCGGTGATACGCTCATACCAACTTTTTCTTTTCTCAATGATCGAAGTATTCATCCAAAACAAATCGCTTGTTACATCACGCATACCAATGAGCATACGCATGCGATCATTCGTCAATATTTGGATCAAAGCCCAATGTATGCTGGGGAGATCGAGGGTGTAGGGCCTAGATACTGCCCTTCTGTTGAGGATAAAATTGTTCGTTTTGCTGATAAGAATGCGCATCAAATTTTTGTTGAGCCTGAGGGGTTAACCTCCATGGAGGTTTATCCAAATGGTATATCAACAAGTTTACCTTTCGAAGCACAGGTTAAAATTGTTCAGTCTATTCGTGGTTTTGAACAAGCTCAGATCATGCGTCCAGGCTATGCTATTGAGTATGACTATTGCGACCCTCGAGATTTAAAACGATCATTAGAGACCAAAAATATTTCAGGCTTATTTTTTGCGGGTCAGATCAATGGTACTACTGGCTATGAAGAGGCTGGTGCTCAGGGGTTATTAGCGGGTATCAATGCGGCACGCTTCAGTCAGGAATTAACTTCTGTTTCATTGAGACGTGATCAGGCTTATCTTGGTGTTTTGGTTGATGATTTGACGACACTTGGAACGACTGAACCTTATCGAATGTTTACCTCTAGGGCAGAATATCGTTTGTTGTTGCGTGAAGACAATGCAGATCTTAGGTTAACAAACTGGGGACGAGAGCTTGGACTGGTTAGTGATGCTCGCTGGAAAAAATTCGAGCAGAAAAGAGAAGCATTGGAGCAAGAATTACAGCGATTGCGCAATACTTGGGTTAGCCCCGCCTCTCATCAAGCGGCTGAGTTGAATGCTCAGTTAGACACACCTCTAACTAAAGAGGCGACCTTAGAAACTTTATTGCGTCGTCCCGATTTGGATTATCGTCAATTAAAGGCTTTCAATTTCTTCGACAGCGCTATTCAGGATGATCAACTTATGGATCAAATAGATATCCAAATTAAATACTTTGGCTATATTGAACGTCAACAAAATGAAGTCAATAAGGTTCTCAAGCATGAGTTGACGGGGCTACCGCTTGAATTGGATTATGCTGTTGTGCCTGGTTTATCTAATGAGGTCATTTTAAAGTTAAATCAATATAAGCCTGAGACCATCGGTCAAGCAGCTCGCATTTCAGGCGTCACGCCTGCTGCGGTTTCGATTTTGCTGATTCATCTAAAAAGAATAGGCTTGCTGAGAAAAGCCAGTTAAACATCTTCCTATGTAGAGAATGCGATAACATGCTTGATAAGAGATTAGATTCTTACTTGAATCAACTTCAACTTGATTTAGATTTTAAGAAAAAGAAGCAATTACTCGACTTTGTGTTCTTGTTAAATAAGTGGAACAAAGCATATAATTTAACGTCGGTACGTGATCCGGAACAAATGCTAATCCGGCATGTCATGGATAGCTTAGTGGTGGCTCCCCACTTAGACGGTCAGTATATTTTAGATGTTGGTTCTGGTCCTGGTTTACCAGGGATTCCATTAGCGATTATGTTTCCGGAGAAGCAGTTTGTTTTGCTTGATAGCCTAGGTAAGCGTATTCGCTTTCAGAGGCAAGCTGTGCTTGAGCTTGGGTTGGTGAATGTTACTTCCGTCCAAGAACGTGTCGAAGCGTTTCAGCCTGCTAATAAATTTGATGTTGTGATGAGCCGAGCTTTTGCTTCTCTTAAGAAGATGTTGACTTTATGTCAGCATCTTCCGAACGATCATGGTTGTTTTCTTGCTTTAAAAGGAAAGCTTGAAGCTGATGAAATTGATATGCTACCCGATAGCTTTCACGTGAAACACCTGCTTCAACTGCATGTTCCTGATCTTCACGAAGTGCGACATTTGGTGAACATAATAAAAACTTAAAGTAAGCTAAAGATAGGGAGGTTTTTATGGCAAAGGTCATTGCAATAGCAAATCAAAAAGGTGGTGTGGGTAAAACAACGACCTGCGTTAATTTATCGGCTTCACTGGCAGCGACGAAGCGCAAGGTATTGCTCATTGATCTGGATCCTCAAGGCAATGCGACAATGGGTAGTGGGGTTGATAAGTACCAAGTCCAACAAACTGCTTATGAGTTGTTAATTGAAGATGAACCTATTCAAAATGTAGTTATCCAAAGCACTCAAGGAAACTATGATTTAATTCCAGCAAATTCCCTGCTTACTGCTGCGCATGTCAAGTTAATGGATTTTTTTTCTCGTGAAACTCGCTTGCGTTCCTTGTTAGAACCTATTCAGCGCGACTATGATTATATTTTCATTGATTGTCCCCCTTCCCTAAACATGTTAACCGTGAATGCCTTGTCTGCTGCTCAATCTGTGTTGGTCCCAACACAATGTGAATATTATGCCCTTGAAGGGATTGCTGAGTTAGTCGATACCATTGAAAAACTTTCACAAGTTGTGAATCCAGACTTAGAGATCGAAGGCGTCTTGCGAACGATGTTCGATGCTCGAAATCGATTATCCCATGATGTCTCGAATCAACTTAAAACTTATTTTGGTGATCAACTTTTTCGTACTGTTGTGCCTCGAAATGTGCGTTTAGCGGAAGCCCCTAGTCATGGTTTACCGATTATGTATTATGATAAATCCAGCGTCGGCGCAAAGGCTTACCTAGCGCTGGCAGGTGAGATGATTCGTCGAGCTGAACAAAGCATCACACAAATCGCAACAGCAGAGGAAGCAATATGTCAATAAAAAGAAGAGGTTTAGGTCGCGGTTTAGATGTTTTACTAACACCAACACACATTAAATTAAATCAGGAAGCGACCGATGAGCAGCAAGATCAGCCTGTTTCTAGCACTTCAGTCAATGCGGTTCAGTACCTTCCTATTGAAGCTTTGCAACCTGGACAATTTCAACCGCGGCAAGAAGCACATAAGGTTGCCATCGATGAGTTGAGCCAGTCCATTAAAAGCCAAGGCTTAATTCAGCCGATTGTTGTTCGAGCCCTTGGTGGCAATCGATATGAAATTATAGCTGGAGAAAGGCGCTGGCACGCATGTCAACAGCTACAAATGGCAACTGTTCCCTGCTTGGTGCGTGACATTGATGACCATGCGGCTATGACGATGGCGTTGATTGAAAACATTCAGCGTGAAGATTTGAATATCATCGAGCAAGCGAATGCGTTACAAAATATGCATGATTCGATGCAGTTGAGTCATCAAGCGCTGGCTGATTTAGTGGGTAAATCACGCTCGACAGTCTCTAACTTGTTACGCTTGAATGGGCTAAATCAAGAAGTTAAAAAGTTATTAGAAGAAGGGCACCTAGAAATGGGGCATGGTCGTGCGATTTTGATGTTGGAACAGACCCAACAAGGTGAAATAGCGCGTCAGGTCGTGGCGAAAAACATGAGTGTCCGGGAGACAGAGCTGCTGATCAAACATATGCACCGAGGCCAACCTACGCGACAAGTCACAACGCGCAATCAAAATATTATCGATACGCAAGATAAATTAGCAAAACATCTGAACGCAAAGGTTACGGTTCAGCAGAATAAACAAGGTCAAGGGCGTATTGTTATCAGCTATTCTGATCTGGAGCATCTAGAAGGCATTGTTGCGAGAATTCGCTGACTTCCTGATAAAAACCCGATTAAATTGACTGATTATTCAGGTTTTTTAATCGATAGGAATTGAAAAAAAAACAATTGATAGTATACTACACGACGGTTTTTTGTCATTTTACAGGTTTTGTTTTTATGATAGTAAAACCAAATAAATTTAAAAAAACAAAGTACAGTTCAACAAGTCCAGAAAATCAAAAAATAAGACGTCAATTTGTCTTATTTCAGTTGCTGGTCACTTTAACTGCTGCTGGTTTTTTTTTATGCATATTTGGCCAGGCGCCAGCTCTGTCTTCATTAACTGGAGGCATTAGTGTTATGGTACCAAATATGGTGTTTGCTTCGCTTGCACTCTCATGTTCGAGAGCCAGTCAGCTGAATAAAATCGTCAGTTTATTTTACTGGGGCGAGGCAACAAAAATATTACTCACGATATTACTGGTTGCTTTGGCTTTGTCTTCCGGAGAAATAGACATGCTTTATTTTTTGGTGACATTTTTCATCGTAACATGTTTTAGTTGGGTGGTTTTTCTCTATGTTAAACAATGATAATTAGGATGACTCATGGTGGCTGATAGTCAACAAATGACCTCGCAAAGTTACATTGAACATCATTTAACCAACTTAACCAGCACGAGTTCAGATGGGGGCTGGATTTTTCATTTAGATTCCCTGTTCTTTTCGATCAGCTTAGGTGTGTTGTTCTTATGGTTGTTCTACTCTGTAGCCAAGAAATCAACGACTGGCGTGCCTGGTAAATTGCAGTGCTTTGTCGAACTGATTGTTGAATTTGTCGATAAAAGTGTCAAAGAATCTTATCATGGTAAGAGTCAACTCATTGCGCCCTTAGCATTGACAATCTTTGTGTGGGTTTTTCTAATGAATCTGATGGATTTGATCCCGGTCGACTGGCTACCGCAATTAGCACACGCAGTGGGCATTGAATACCTTAAAGTCGTGCCAAGCACGGATTTAAACATCACATTTAGTTTGTCTTTGGGTGTGTTTGCCTTGGTCATATTCTACAGCCTAAAAGCGAAAGGTCCGGTTGGTTTTATCAAGGAACTGACGCTCAGTCCTTTCAACCATTGGTTGTTTATACCAGTTAACTTCATTCTAGAGTCCGTCACGTTGCTTGCAAAACCTGTGTCATTGGGACTGCGGTTGTTTGGTAACATGTATGCAGGAGAATTGATTTTTATCTTAATCGCTCTTATGTATTCTGCCGACTGGATGATAGGGTTACTGGGGATCGGGTTACACGTTGGTTGGGCAATATTCCACATATTGGTTATCACGCTACAAGCGTTTATCTTTATGATGCTAACCATTGTGTACTTAAGTATGGCGCATGAAGATCATTAGGTTCTTTGTAATAATTTAATTTAAATAAAAATTGGAGATAAAAATGGAAACTGTATTAGGTTTTACGGGTATTTCGGTCGCATTGCTAATTGGTTTAGGTGCTCTAGGTACTGCGATTGGTTTTGGATTGTTGGGTGGAAAATTTTTAGAGAGTGCGGCGCGTCAACCTGAGCTTGCTCCCATGTTACAAGTTAAAATGTTCATCGTAGCTGGCTTGTTGGATGCGATTACAATGATTGGTGTCGGTATTGGTTTGTATATGTTGTTTGCAAATCCATTGGCTGAATGGTTGCCTAAATAATTAAACAGGAGAGGCTATTGTGGATATAGGTGCTACGCTCGTTGGGCAAACGATAGCTTTTATTCTTTTTGTGTGGTTTTGCATGAAACATGTTTGGCCACCGCTTATTCAGGTGATTGAAGAACGTCAGCAAAAAATTGCTGATGGTCTTCGGAGTGCCGATCAAGCAGAGAAAGAATTAGCATTGGTCAAAAAACAAGTTGCACAACAAATGGCTGATGCCAAGCAAGCGGCGCAAGCCATTGTTGAACAGGCAAGTCAGCGTAAGGTGCAAATAATTGATGAAGCTAGGCAAGAAGCTGATATCGAACGCAAAAAAATCATTTCTCAAGGTGAGCTGCAAATTGAAGCAGAGCGAAACCGCGCCAAAGAAGAGCTTCGACAGCATGTCGGTATGCTTGCTATGTCAGGCGCAGAAAGAATTTTAGAGCGTTCTATCGAAAACCAAGCGCAAGACGACATTGTAAAAAAACTCGTTGCTGAAATTTAAAAGGGATCAAGATTGTGGAAAAATTTACAACGATTGCCCGCCCATATGCCAAAGCCATATTTGAACTTGCGCAACAAAGCAATTCATTTGAAGCTTGGCAAAAGCAGCTAGATTTTTTCGCTTTGATAGCGCAGGACCCATCTATGAAAAGATGGATTCTAGGAACGCAACCTGATAAAAAAACATTTGTATTACTATCGCAAGTAGCTGAAGGGTATGCTGATACTCAGGGGCTAAATCTCTTGAAGTTGCTGATAGAAAATAAACGTTTACAAATCTTACCTGAACTATCCAAGGCTTTTTATGAATTACACCAAGTCTTAAATCAGGTGGTTGATGTTCAAGTGACCTCCGCAAGTGATTTATCGGTGTCGCAGCAAGAAGCGACTCAAGCAGCTTTAGAGCAAAGGCTACAGAAGAAAGTTCTGCTGAACTGTACTGTAGATGAAAGTTTGATAGGTGGGTTGATCATTAAAGCCGAAGATATGGTGATTGATGGTTCTGTCCGCAGTAAGCTAACACGCATGTCGCAGACATTACTGTCTTAATTGGAGATTAAATTATGCAATTGTACTCCACAGAAATTAGTGAGTTAATTAAGCAGCGTATAGAAAAATTTGACGTTACCGCAGAAGTACGTAATGAAGGCACGATTGCTTCCGTTAGTGACGGTATCTTGCGTATTCATGGTATGGCTGATGTCATGCAGGGTGAAATGCTAGAGCTACCTGGTAACTCTTTTGCTATCGCCCTCAACCTTGAACGAGATTCAGTGGGTGCGGTCGTCATGGGGCCTTATACTAACTTAGCTGAAGGCATGAAAGTGAAAACAACAGGTCGTATTTTAGAAGTACCTGTTGGTTATGGTTTGTTGGGCCGTGTGGTCGATACGCTAGGTCAGCCTATTGATGGTAAAGGTGCTATTGAGAACGATGGTATGGCGCCAGTTGAAGTGATTGCGCCTGGCGTAATTGAGCGTGAATCTGTTTCCCAACCTGTGCAAATTGGATACAAAGCAGTTGATTCCATGATCCCAGTTGGTCGCGGTCAGCGAGAGCTTATTATCGGAGATCGTCAAACAGGTAAAACAGCATTGGCTATTGACGCTATCATCAATCAAAAAGACTCGGGTATTAAGTGTATTTATGTTGCCATTGGTCAGAAGGCATCTACCATTTCAAATGTTGTCCGTAAGTTGGAAGAGCATGATGCGTTAGCGCATACGATTATAGTGGTCGCTAGTGCATCCGAAGCCGCTGCGTTACAATTCTTAGCGCCTTACTCAGGTTGTACGATGGGTGAGTACTTTAGAGACCGAGGTGAAGATGCACTGAT
>JADHND010000052.1 GCA_016779685.1 Shewanellaceae bacterium
CGCAATCCAGCGAACCAAAGCTTCAATCAAATGATACATCGCTGTTTGGCAACTTCTACGCGCTAATCCATCTGTTTTAGCGGTATATTGCCTGTCTTTGATGATATCTAAGTAGAAACTACCTAACTCCACCGAACAGAAGTTCATCACTTTTTGAACCACCACATGAAATTGATATTGTGCATAAGCTTCGATGATGTCTTGTTGCACTTGCGCAGCGCGGCGCAAAATCCAGCGATCTAAAGCAACCATCGACTCCACATCAATCTGATCGACACTAACATCAAAGCCATTTAAATTGGCCAACAAGAAGCGGGCTGTATTACGAATACGTCGATAAGAATCAGCATTTCTCTGAAACACCTCATCTGAAACCGTCATCTCTGCTGAATAATCGGTACTTGCGACCCAAAGTCTTAAAATATCAGCGCCCAGTTTGTTCACCACCTCTTTCGGCGAAAAGGTATTGCCCAAAGATTTAGACATTTTGCGCCCATGTTCATCGACGGTAAAACCGTGCGTTAACACTTGCTTGTAAGGTGCCTTACCGTGAATCGCCGTGCCGATCATCAACGATGACATAAACCAGCCACGATGTTGATCGGAGCCCTCTAAATACAAATCGGGCAATTGCGCTTTAAATTCGTCACGCTGCTCTACAACGGAATGGAATGATGCACCCGCGTCAAACCAGACATCCAAGATGTCCGTGACTTTGGTATAATCATCCGCCTCCTCTCCAAGTAAATCTCGAGGCTCGAGATCATACCAAGCTTGAATACCAGCAGACTCGACTAGCTGCGCCACTTGTTCCATCAGTTCGAAGGTATTTGGATGCAGTGCCTCAGTTTCTTTATGAATGAAAACCGCAATGGGCACACCCCATGTCCGCTGACGTGAAATACACCAATCAGGGCGACCTGCTACCATCTTCTCAATGCGCTCTTCTCCCCAACTTGGCAACCATTGGGTTTCAGCTATTTGGGTCAACGCTTGCTTACGTAAGCTCGCTTTGTCCATCGATACAAACCACTGTGGGGTCGCTCTGAAGATAATCGGCGTTTTATGACGCCAACAATGCGGGTAGCTGTGTCGATAGGCTTCACTGTGGATCAAAGCACCACGTTGCTGCAACAAAGCGACGATATCATCATTGGTTTTAAAAACGTGCTGACCTGCAAACAAAGGTGTGTCTGATTTATACACACCATGGTTGTTCACTGGATTAGCGACTTCCAAGCCATAATGCTGGGCAACCATAAAATCATCTAAACCATGACCAGGAGCGGTATGAACAATCCCCGTTCCCGATTCAGTGCTGACGTGTTCGCCAACAATGACAGGTACATCAAATTCGTAAAACGGATGCTGAACTCGAACGTGCTCTAAAGCCTGACCCAAGGCTTCACCCAAGACCTCATACGGCATCTCACCATAACGCTTCAAACAAGCTTCTTTTAATTCAGACGCCACCACCAAATATTGATCACCATCGGGCGTTTGCATCCGCACCAAAACATAGGTGATCTGAGCGTGAACCGCTAACGCGCGGTTGGCTGGTAATGTCCAAGGTGTGGTCGTCCAAATAACTAAGCCAATCGGGTTTTGACCGACATCGGCGATAAAGATCCGCGCCAATTTCTCTGGCTCAACGGCCATAAAAGCCACATCGATAGCTGGTGATGTTTTGTCTTCATATTCAACCTCAGCTTCAGCTAAAGCTGAACCACAATCAGTACACCAATGCACGGGCTTGACGCCCTTTTGTAAATGATCATTGTTAATGATTTTGGCGAGCGCCCGAATGGTGTTGGCTTCGGTCGAAAAATTCATCGTGAGATAGGGTTGCTCCCAGTCAGCCTGTACCCCTAGACGTTTAAACCCTTCTCGCTGAAGATCAACTTGTTGTTGAGCATACGCACGACACTTCTCACGAAAAACCGCTTCTGTCACTTTATGACCTGGCTTACCGACTTTTTTTTCTACTTTGAGTTCAATCGGCAAACCATGACAATCCCAACCCGGTACATAAGGCGCTTGGTAACCGGATAGGGTTTTGGATTTAATAATGATGTCTTTTAAAATTTTATTTAAAGAGTGCCCTAGATGAATGTCGCCGTTAGCATACGGTGGACCATCATGTAAAATAAACATTGGCGCATCTGCTCGGCTGGCTTGTATCTGCTGGTACAATTTATCTTCTTGCCACCGTACTAATGTTTTTGGCTCTTTTTGTGCCAAATTACCGCGCATCGGAAACGACGTTTGCGGTAAATTTAAACTGGACTTATAAGCACTCATTAATTCTTACATCCTCTTCGCTGGTTGGTCTATTCACTCTTTAAAATGAGCTTTCAATATGGAACGAGCATGACCAACATCGAGTTCAATTTGCTGTTTAAGCATAGATAAAGACTCAAATTGCTGTTCATCTCGTAATTTTTTTATCATAGTCACTTCGATTCGCTGTCCATATATTGATTGATCAAAATCGAATATATGCACTTCTAACTGTTGTCCTTTGCCTTGCACTGTCGGCCTAGCGCCTATATTGGCAACACCGCATAAAACCTGACCGTCGGTATTTTTTAATGTCACCGCAAACACCCCATGCACAGGTATACTGCGCTGATGGATACCGATATTAGCGGTTGGAAAACCCAACGACCGCCCTAATTGTTGTCCGTATTGCACTTTGCCTGATACAATCCAAGGATGGCCTAGCAGTGATTCTGCTTGCTGTATCTGTCCTTGCTGTAGCAAAGATCGGATAACAGACGAACTCACTCGGTGCTTATCCATTTGATAAGTTGCTGTATCTTCTACGTGAAACCCATTCACAGCGCTTGCTGTTGTTAAAGCCGCTATATCTCCTTCACGACCACGGCCGAAGCGAAAATCATCGCCAACAATCAAATGACGTATTTGAAGTTTTTCAATCAACAACTCTGCTATAAACTGCTGAGCAGTCCATTGTGCAAACCGTCCATTAAAAGGTATACACAATAAATAATCTATCCCAAATTGACGCAGTGCTTGATATTTGTCTCGCAGCGACATCAATCTGGCTGGCGCTTGATTCTCATGGAAGAATTCCTGAGGCTGCGGCTCAAAAATCATCACCACAGTCGGACGTTCATATGCTTCAGCACGCCGCTTCATCGTTTCTAACACGAAATGATGTCCCAAATGGACGCCATCAAAATTTCCAATGGTTAAAACACAATCACGATGTTGAGCTTGGATATTATAAATGCCACGAATCAATTCCATAAAAAAACCGAGGCTCATTATTAAAAATGAAGGTATTATATCCGAAAATCATGCATTATTCAGCCAGCAACAGTAAGATTTTACAAAGAATTTGAGTTTCATTGTTGACATCTAAGCTTTCCAACCAATAAAAATCAGCTTATTGGTTTCAATAAGTGTTTATGACCTTGTTGAAGCCAAAAGCCAATCGCAAAAGTGAACGCACCTAAGGTGATTAAAATGGCTAAGCGCCAGACCCTTTCTTGAAAGGACATACTTAACCACAACGCAAAAGATGGATTGAAGTAATTAATCACCATCACCATACCAAGACATGCCAGCAAAACCTTAAACAAAACCAAACCACAACCCCGAGAAAATTGGTAAATTCCCTGCTGATGTAAACCATAATACAGCAACAGCATATTAACCCATGCAGACAAAGAAGTGGCCATAGCCAAGCCCACATAGCCAAAGGGAATAGCTAAAATCGCATTAAAAAAGATATTAGTACACATGGCAATGATGCCATATTTCACCGGAGACTTGGTATCTTGGCGGGAAAAAAACCCAGTTGCCAAAATCTTGACCACCATTAAACTCCATAAACCAACCGCATACGCACATAGGCTCATTGAAGCCATCTGCACATCAACTTCGGTAAAAGCCCCACGCATGAACAAGACCATAAGCATAGGCTTGGCGAGTAAAAACATCCCAACCATCGCAGGCAAGCCCAGGGCGGTGACACTATATATACCCCAGCGAAGCGTTACCGCAAACGCTTGCCCATCTCCGCGAAGAAAACGCTGCGACAACGTAGGTAAAATCACCGTCGCTATGGCGATACCAAACAAACCCAAAGGAAATTCAAGTAATCTATCTGAATAGTACAACCAGCTAATCGAGCCAGTCACCAGATAAGAAGCAATAATGGTGTCAAACAGCAAATTAATCTGTGATACCGAGACGCCCAACAACGCTGGAAGCATTAATTGTCGTATTTTAACCACCCCCGGATAAAACCATCCCCAGCGAGGTCTCACCAACATATTTTCTCGCCAGAGAAAAGGAATTTGAAATAAGAGCTGCACCAAGCCACCGATAAACACGCCCCACGCAAGCGCCACCTCTGGTTGCCCTACATAAGGCGTTAACAGCCAAGCACAGCCTATCATGCTCACATTGAGCAATGCCGGCGTAAATGCGGCTATCGCAAACTTACCTAAAGTGTTCAAGATGGCACCCATTAAAGCCACGAAAACAATGAACAAAAGGTAGGGAAACGTGAGCTTCAACAAGAAGGATGCTAAGACAAACTTATGACCTTGGGGATCACCTTGCAGATAAGCCATAAACCAACCATTTGCAAATAAGGCAATGACAGCTGAAGACCCCAAAACGCCTAGAAGCGTCACCCCACTAACCACCCATCCAAGCGTACCGGATACATGTGCAATTAATAGCTTGACTTCATCTGGTTTATTTTCTTGATATTCGGTTAAAACGGGAACAAAGGCTTGATTAAAGGCTCCTTCAGCAAATAAGCGACGCAGGAAATTGGGAATTTTATTAGCCAACAAGAAAACATCAGCGCCAGCACCAGCCCCAACAATATGCGCAATCACAACATCTCGAATCAACCCTAAAATACGGGAAATTAGCGTCATGCTGCTCACAACAAATCCTGAGCGAACTAATTTATTGGACACAAAAAACCCTCAAATATTCATATAGAAGCATTAGATAACACATGATGCTCTCATGTGATGCCCCGCTGACGGGCTGAGTGGGGCCGAGCAACACACATGACGCCACTCTTTAGCGGATTCTACCCACTTGATTTTAAATATAGCTATCGATTGCTAAATAAGGTCTCAATTCTACCATTTAATAGAAATAAATCTATGTATTCGCTAGATAAATATTGACAAAGAGCCTAAAAAAGGGCATATTTGACGTAATTTTTCAAATTCACAAAATTAAGTTAGGAGTTGCATTTTGGCTAATATCAAATCTGCAAAAAAACGTGCCTTACAATCAGAAAAGCGCCGTCAGCACAATGCTAGCCGTAAGTCTATGATGCGTACGTACATGAAAAAGCTCATCAGTGCCATCGAAAATGGTAACAAAGAAGCAGCCGTAGAAGGTTTTGCAAAGGTTCAGATCATTCTTGATCGTTTTGCTACTAAAGGTCTTATTCACAAGAACAAGGCTGCACGCCATAAGAGCAAATTTAATGCTCAGATCAAAGCGATGGCATGAGACTGATTACCAGCAGTCAATAAAAAAACCAGAATTTCGATTCTGGTTTTTTTGGGTCTCATGATACTGAACGACTACAACTTACGACCTTTCCACACATTCCCTTTTACTTTCTTCAGCTCTGGAAACTTAGATGAGCTAAAGGTAGGCATCTTCCCTTCTTTGAGCTGCTCTATATAATCCTGGATTACCTTAACCGCAACCCCTGATAATAAGATTAAAGACAAGATATTAATCAATACCATAAAGCCCATTGACACATCTGCTAAATTCCATATCAGCTTAAGCTCAGCAACCGAACCAAACATAACCATTGCTAATACACTGATTTTAAAAGGTAAAATAAACTTAAGACCTTTGTTGGTTAAAAACATGACATTGGTCTCAGCATAAGAGTAATTGGCAACAATGGTGGTGAAACAAAAGAGAAAGATAGCGAAAGTTAAAAACATAGCGCTCCAATCGCCCATCTCTGACTGTAATGCATGCTGTAGCAATGCAACACCATTCATTGAGCCAGCTAATTCATGCGCATCGGTTAATATGATAATGGCAGCTGAGGCGGTACAAATGATGATGGTATCAAAAAAGACACCTATCATCTGCACAAAACCTTGAGATGCTGGATGATTCGGTGTTGGTGCTGCACTGGCTGCGATGTTAGCTGCGCTACCCATACCAGCTTCATTTGAAAATAAGCCTCGAGCAATACCGCTTTGCATCGCCTGAGCTAGGGTGTACGCAACCCCACCAGCAACCGCTTCCCGCAATCCAAAAGCACTTTCAACAATCAACATAATAGCGGCAGGTACTTGGGAGAAATTCGTGACGATGACCACCAAAGCAATCAATAAATACAAACCCGCCATCACCGGAACAATAATCGTTGCGGTTTTAGCAACTCGGCGAAAACCACCCATAATCACAACAGCAGTGCCCACAACTAAGGCCAAGCCCACCAGAACAGTATCCCATTGAAAGGCGCTGTGTAAAGCCGCGCTGATGGTGTTCGCTTGAAGCGCAATAAAGGCCCAACCAAAAGAAATAATCAAAAATACTGAAAACAGCAACCCCATCCAGCGTTGCCCTAAACCACGTTCCATATAATATGCAGGCCCACCTCGAAAATCGCCTTTATCATCCTTTATTTTATAGATTTGAGCCAAGGTAGACTCAATCATCGCCGTCGCCATTCCGAATAGAGCAATGACCCACATCCAAAAAATGGCGCCTGGTCCGCCTGCAACAATCGCTACGGCAACACCGGCCATATTTCCTGTACCGACACGAGCGGCCATTGAGGTAAAAAACACTTCCGCAGACGATAGACCTTCATCCGAACTGCGACTTAAACTTAATACTTTAAAGCCATGCCGAAAATATCTAAACTGAGCAAATCCGGTACGAACCGTAAAAAAGAGTCCGACGGCGACCAACACAAACATCAATAAATTTCCCCAGAGAAGATTATTGAGTATATTGATTATGTTGTCTATCATCTTTAACCACCTTGCTTTTTTAGAAAACTATTGTTTCTATTTAATTGTTATAATTATATTTTTAAAAAGATTGATGCTAATTAATCATGCTTAAGTAGATTTATCAACCTTATCACTTATTGATTCTATCGGCGATCACACTATAAACTATAGTACCGACATAGCCTAAATGCTCCCGTTTGTACGCAAAATGAGTCGGTGACCTCATCATTCACCAAGCCTAAGGATGCACTCTCAAAAGCACAGAACATTAAATGCATTTAAAAAGTCCAGTTAACAAACTCTGCTAAAAGTCTAGCTGCCGAATTCATATCAGCGAATAACGCCACGTCCGTGACATCAGCAACCACTCAAAACGCTGGACTTTCTTAACAAAAATTACCCTAACTAAGCCTCTACCGAAACTTCAAAAGTAGTTCAAACCACAGAAATTTCGTGTACAATGACGCAATAATTGATTAGATAATCACCTAAGAGGCTATCATGGCAAGTCGTTTAGAGCAACTCCAACAGTACACCACCTTAGTCGCTGATACAGGCGATATAGAAGCTATTCGAAAATTTAAGCCCCAAGATGCAACGACCAACCCCTCTCTTATCCTTAAAGCTGCAATGCTGCCTGAATATGAACCTCTTATCTTAGAAGCTAAACAATGGGCTGAACAACAAATATCCGGTGATATGCTCACCCACATGGGAGACAAGCTGTCGGTTAATATTGGGGTTGAAATTTTAAAATTGATCCCGGGACGTATATCAACCGAAATTGATGCGCGACTGTCCTTTGACACGCCCGGCTCCGTGCAGAAAGCACATAAACTTATCAAATTATATCAAGCCGCTGGTATACCGCGTCATCGTGTTTTGATTAAATTGGCCTCAACATGGGAAGGTATTCAAGCTGCTAAGCAGCTTACTCAAGAAGGCATTGATTGCAACCTCACCTTGTTGTTTAGTATGGCTCAAGCAAAAGCATGCGCAGAATCCAATGTGTATCTCATCTCGCCCTTTGTTGGTCGTATTCTCGACTGGCATCAACAACGCACCGACACCACATTTCAAGCACACAATGATCCTGGCGTCTTGTCCGTGAAGGAAATCTATCAATACTATAAACAACATCAATATAGCACTGTTGTGATGGGCGCTAGTTTTAGAAACATCGACGAAATCTTAGAGCTTGCAGGTTGTGATCGATTAACCATTTCTCCGCAACTTTTAGAGCAGCTCGAAGGCAGCGAACAACCCCTTGAGCGCAAGCTTTTACCTGATGCAAACGTGGTCCCACGTCCTCACCCCATGAGTGAACAGGCTTTTCGATGGGCTTTAAACCAAGATCCGATGGCCACAGAAAAATTAGCTGAGGGCATTCGGAATTTTGCTCAAGATCAAGTCAAACTAGAGCAGCTCATTCAAACAAAGATAAGCACAACCGCTGGAATTTAAATCATGGCATCTGTTTTGAACTCTTCCGTATGGCGTCAATTGCATGCGCATTACCAGCAACACAAAACAACCCACATGCGCGAACTCTTCGATCATGACCCCACTCGTTTTGAAAGGTTTTCGATTCAGGACTGCGGTCTATTGCTTGACTATTCAAAGAACAGAATAACGCCAGAGATTCTAAGCACATTGCTTGAATTAGCAGAAACCAGTCACCTACGTCAAAAAATACAAGCTATGTTTCAAGGACAGTACATCAACACCACAGAGCATAGGCAAGTCCAACATATTGCGCTGCGAACAGATCCTGACCACGACTCCCCTGATCCCAATCGCCAATTAGAAATTGATGCGACTAAACAAAAAATGTACGAATGGGTTGAGCAACTGCATCAAGGGAAATGGAAAGGTGCGACCGGTAAACCAATCACAGATTTTGTGAGCATTGGCATCGGTGGTTCATTTCTAGGCCCTAAAATTATCAGTGAAGCATTAAAGCCTTATTGGCAAACGTCTATTCGGGGTCATTTTGTAGCCAATATTGACGGTATGGCTTTGCAAACAAAGTTGGCAAAATTAAATCCTGAAACAACCTTGTTTATCGTAGCATCCAAGTCATTTACCACACAAGAGACGCTAACCAATGCGCTTAGTGCTCGCCATTGGCTAGAACAACACGGTATCAACCATCAGATATCGCAACATTTTATCGCCATCAGTACTAACGTCGAAAAAGCGACGGCTTTTGGCATTGCTCCCGCACATATTTTACCGATGTGGGACTGGGTTGGTGGACGGTATTCTTTGTGGTCAGCTATTGGCCTGCCCATTGCTTTGCTGATTGGTCAACAAAATTTTAGTGACTTGCTCGCTGGCGCAGCAGAGATGGACCATCATTTTTATCAAACACCCTGGAATCAAAACATGCCCGTTATTTTGGCTTTGCTCGGGATTTGGTACATTAATTTCTTTAATGCCCAAACCCATGCATTGCTATGCTATGATCACCTA
>JADHND010000053.1 GCA_016779685.1 Shewanellaceae bacterium
ACCACCACCGAATTGCGCCCATGATAGGGTTCCGGTGCTGGTTGAATCTGGGCGCCATAATGATGCGCTAACCCTTGCATACCCAGACACACACCCAATACCGGGCGCGCTTGCTGAGCCAGCGCCGCCCGACTGACTTGCCAATCTTGAGGGTTCGTGACCGTTCCTGGTCCTGGCGACAACACAATCGCATCGAATACATATAAAGCTTCAATTTCAGCCCATGTGTGTTGATGATGGGGCACCACTATCGGCGCCGACCCACTGATTTGGGTGATGTATTCGACTAAATTCCACGTAAAGGAATCCTCATGATCAATGACTAAACATCGCATTAGCAGCCACCTATTTGGCAAAAACGTTGCCTCCATACAGTGGACACAACTTTGATAAAGGAGCGCACACATCTCCCAAAGGAGGGGAACATAGCCCAAAATAACAACTTTGTCACGCCATAAACATCAGCAGCCGTGATTGCATTGACCATCATGGCCATCAAAACCGCAAGATCTGTACAATTTATCCGCAAAATGCTATGAATAGAAGTCAAACTTACCGAAATCAACAAAGGATTTGATGATGCGAAGAACCCACCCCATCTGCTGCTTCGCTTTGGTTTTTACTTTAGTCAGTGGCAGCCCTATGCCAACGCTTGCAACGCAACTAGAAACCGAGACAGAGCCGAAATTAACCGTGATGACCACCATCGACTCGAAACCACGGTTTCAGATGAACAGCAATCTCATCACCCTAACATTACCGCCAGCACCACGACCTGTCAGTCAGACGGTCACCCAACCGATACCAACCAACATGCAAACCCACATCGACAACCAGATATGGTATCAAACTGCATCCGAACAGTATTTGACCGATCAGATACAGCGAACGCGAGCGGTTCAAGCCGCTTTTGCAGACCAAACTTTGGATTTGACACTCACAGTGGCCTTTCATGAGGAGATATTCCCCAATAAGCTCTGCGCTCCGAACCAACCAACAACTTGTTTCAATCCCTTTGCAACAGGGTTCATCGGCCAGCACAATGTCCTCTCTTGGCATGCCAAGCACTTCGTTGCCTCTTCTCCAGCCATGATAGCACCGTTACCTGATTTTAAATCTCTGGTATTTGATTCAATGACCTCTGCCACACCGCTGCCAAATTTAGCCACCTGGCTCAGCGACCATGAGCCCATTTTAATCGATTTAATCATGGCGCATCGCACTCCACAAATCTTTACCCCATCACACCCTCTCTTGCACGCCATTGATAGCATCGATATCAAAATGAACAATTTAGCCGATACCGACAGCGCTAACGTCGTCTATTATACTTATCGACTTGAGATCGGCACATATATCAACGATGGCCTGATCACGAACTTACTCATCCAACCCAGCAGCCTCATCCACTATGACAGCTTGATCATTCTACCCCGAGAGGATTATGAGCGACATGAATTTTCTCGTGCTGTGGTCACGACCCACGCAAATGACAACCAACGCCGACAATATTTCAATCAATATGTTCATGTAACCCCAGCGCCAGAGGCGAACATACTGACGACTGATCTGGCCAACCAGCGCGAGCAAAACAGTCATGATTTTAGCGCCTTTGATAGTGGCAGCTATATAGATGCCAGCAGCTTTGACATGGGGAGTAGCTTAGATGCCTATTCTGATGATGCTAGCGCCCCTATGGAGGCGGCGCTAGCGGACAACCATTCAAACTCAAACTCAAGCTCAAGCTCAGCTTATAGCACTGAATACCCATTGAGGCCGGCGACGCTGGACGATCCAATCGACATGCTCTTGTATCCACTAGATGCATTCAAGCGTGTATGTGGCTTAGTGGATGCCGCATTTGTGCACTGGCAAACTCAAGATCCGATTCGGACACTTTTTGCAACCGCTCCTACAAGCACAACAGAGCGACCCTGCTCTGTCTTAATGATGAAGGTGCCTATGGCGCCCTTGCTTATCGATACCCCTAAGTTTAAATTTTTTCACATGACCTATCCGGCACATCCCGTTGACACCCATGTGCAAGAAACCACAATCGTCTTTGATCTGAATCAGCATGGTTTTGTGACGCAGGGGCTCAAACAAAGTTCCGTGCAAGGCAAAAATCTGATCATCCATCATTTGCGTGGGGGCGCTTTTAACAATAGCTATATGATCACTTATGAAGCATGGGACTGGCATGCGGATAAGGTGCGTTATCGGTTGGTATTTGATGCCTCCACCCAGCAATATCTGGTCTATTCGATTGACAACACCAGCATCGCATGGAATTCAAGTCAACAGAGTCAAGGCTGTCAATTCAATGATATCCCGGTCGTCACGGGCTTTGAAACTGGGCTGAAACTGACCTGGGAACAGTCGCTTTCAAATCCCATCACAGCGAGCTGCGAAACAATGCAAACGCGCATCAACCAAGCCTTACGTGAGATCAATTCAGCCACACGCAATCGAAGCTATGTGTTACTTGGCAGCACCGATGATACAAGTGGCATTCAATACCATCATCAATGGCATCTGCTGGCGCTAACGAAGCTCGACTAAAATAGATGTAGCCTGATCTCGATAAGATATCAGGCTACACTTCAATAACGGTTGTCTCCTAACAAAGCAGCACCAGCTGGTTGAATTTGATTAAAGAAAAGGGAGTATCGTATTAACTCCATCATCTATTTTAAACTCTAAATCGACCGCTGGGTAGCCGCCTGATCCCACCAAATAATCCTCACCGCCTGACGAGGGGGAGTCTGTTAACTGAATCGACGTGTATGTTTTTCTCTTCATACTCATAACATGCATTTTAGACGAGCTGTGCGTTGTCGTAAGGTCAAAGTCAATATTGATGCGAATATAATGCAACCGCTCAATATTAGATCGTTTTGCTGCAGAAAAGCCAAACCAGCCAATGTCATCCGTTAAAGTAGAGGTTTTTAATTCTTGAATGGTCGTGTTTTTAGCTGCAGTTTCTTGTTCCGCTGTTAAAGCGACTCCCAGAACGTAATTATCAAACAGAGAATCTGTATAAGTGAATGTATGCCAATTTTTATTGCGCACTCCCAAGGGTGCTAGCGGTTGAAGGTAGTTGCTAGTTTGGCCTTGTTCGTTGGATGACCCCGTATCAGTTCCGGTACATTGAATGTGAATTCTTGTCTTATAGCAAGCATTCACGGTAGTCAGGGGTAACATAGGCCGATAGCTATTACCATACCTATTTTCAACATCACTTCTCAAAGCTTTCCCTACCCAATGTTGATACATCTTCGAGTAGGGCGTACTCGTATCCTCGAAAGAATTTTCGTTTATCATGCTTGCGTAATAAGAATTACTAAAGTGATCTAAAAAGAAAGCTTGGTGAGCCTGTGATATCGTTAGAAAACTGATGCTTTTCTCATCGAGTGTTGCCAACACCATCAATTTCCCCGCCATATCCTTCAAAGGGATCACATACAAAACAAGAAGATGATCTTCATTTTCTGAATCTGTGACAATCATGTTGTCTGATCGTATTACAAAAGATTTATGTGAGTAGGGATTAAAGTCGTGATCAGATTTATTATATGTGATATCTAAATCATCTTTATAGTTTGAATGCAATTCGAGATGGAAGTTAAATTCAGTGACTCTATTGGCTGTTAACAGATTAGTTGGAATACCAATGTCAACATCCTTTATACTTGTTGTATCGTACGCTACGTCAGATGACGGATCTAAAAGAGATGCCGTACTGCTACTGCTTTCGTCAGAAGAGTTAGGACAACCGCTTAGCATCAACAAAACAATGCCGCTGGCAGCCCAGTTGATAAATTTAATTAGCATGGAATGGTTCCTTTTTAAAATATTGAGTCAATTAAGTTTGAATTTTGTCCTATACAAAAATTAGTAGAATGACAAGTGTTAATCAAGATTGAATCATCATTTATAAAACAAAGATTATCCAAGCTTCTTAAAATACGTTTAAACTTCGCCTTCCGATTCGTAAGCCATGATAAAACCAACTAAACTAAAAGTTTATGCCTCACCATAAAAGTGCTTCATACCATGCTGCGTTTGCTCATTTTTTTTATCTGCTTGAGTTCCCCAGTGATGGCGCAATCACCCTTTCCAAGCGCCACGAAACTGGGGCAAAGCAGCCTATATTATTTTTTTTGGCATATCTATGACATAGAACTGTTTACCCAAGGTGATTTTTCTTTTGAAAAGCCTTTTCATTTGACCCTGACTTACCAGCGCGATTTTGAGGGCTATGAGATTGCGAAACGGTCAATAGATGAAATCAAACAACTGGGCATGACCGACGGGCCTACCTTAAAACGCTGGTACAGTGAAATGCTGCGCATTTTTCCTGATATGATCGAAGGCGATACCATAACAGGCTCGTACCGTCCCCAAGGCGCAACTCAGTTTTATCACAACCAAGTCCACATCGGCACCCTATTGGATCCCAAATTCGGCCGCTGGTTTTTTCGCATCTGGCTCGATCCAAAGACCCCAGAACCCGAGATGCGCTTAGAGTTGCTCGGAGCTGGTACGTGAAGGCCATTGCTCGCACCCAATATCTGAGTTATGCCAGTCTCGCTTTACCTATGGCGTTTGCCAGCATTCCCCTGTATTTGTATACACCTGATTTTTATGCCACGCGTTATCAGCTTTCCCTCAGTTTTATGGGCATGGCACTGCTGTTCTTGCGTCTGATCGATGCCTTACAAGATCCACTCATAGGTTATCTCAGCGATCGCTATCCCCGCCACCGAATTCCGGCGATGTTCATAGCCGCTGGTCTCCTCTGTGTTGGTTTCTACGGCCTCTATCACCCTTTGACCGATGCCTACACATTTTGGTTCGTCTTGTTCTTATTTATCAGCACCACCGCCTATAGTGTGGTCACCATCAATTTAAATGCCATCGGCGGCGTGTGGAGTGACGACCACCAACAAAAGCTGCTGATTGTCGGTACGCGTGAAATATTCGCCCTATTCGGTGTCATCACGGCCGTGTTTATGCCTCATATCTTTGCCCAACAACCCAACCCTTACACTTTGACCAGTATCGTATTGACTGGGCTGGTTGGGCTAGGTCTATGGCAATTTTATCAATGGCAACGACAACAGCCTTGGTTACCAGCGCTGCACCCCAGTACAACGGCCAGTGTCATCCAAGCTTGGAGGGTTGCACCCAGCATTCGCTGGTTTTTTGGAATCTATCTTATCAGCATGTTGGCTTCGAGTATCCCTGGGGTGTTGGTGGTCTTTTTCATTCGTGACCTGCTGCAACTTGAAGCCTATACTGGCTTGTTCTTAGCCGTTTATTTTGTCAGTGCTATGTTGAGCATCCCTCTATGGCAAGCAGGGGCGAAACGTCTTGGTTATGCCACCACTTGGTGGTACAGCATGGTGCTGGCCATCGGTTTTTTTAGCTGGGCCTACGCACTAGACGCAGGCGACTTTTGGCCTTATCTGATGATCTGTGTCCTCTCAGGCATGGCACTCGGCGCTGAAATCCTCTTGCCACCAACCCTATTGGCAGATTATATTCATCAAGCGCATGAACAAATGCAAGCGAGTTTTTTATTCAGTTTATTAACCTTTATTGGGAAGTTTTGTCTAGCGTTGGCCATAGCAGCTTCTTTTTTATGGTTGGATGCCGTTGACTTTGTCCCACAAGGCGCCAATGATGCCGATACGCTGCATAGGTTAAGTATCAACTATGCCTTGGTGCCCTGTATGCTCAAAGCCATTGCGGCGGCTTGGCTATTCCGATATCGTCAAGCTCAATCTTAACCCTAAATCAGCGCTCTTTTTTTGATAAAATAAGTCGTCTTCTGCTTGAAGTCCCGCTATGATATGAAGTGTGTACTTCCAACTCAACAAGGAAAGATATATGCAATATATTATCAGGCTAGCGTTGGCCTTGCTCATTAGCATCAGCGCCCCTGTTCACGCCAACCACCATGATGATCACCAGCTACAAAAAGAGGTTAAATCCAATCTCATACCCGTTGCTTCTGCTCGCGTTTGTATGGTGAACAACCGGGTGTTTGAGCAAGATCAAATCCCGATTCAAGTTCAGGGCAAAACATACTATGGCTGCTGTAACATGTGCAAAGACAAACTCAACAGCGATGTCTCTGCGCGCCAAGGCTTAGACCCTATCACCCATTCTCCAGTGGATAAAGCCACTGCGGTCATCGCTGCTGATGCCACAGGCAAGGTGTTTTATTTCGAGAACGAACAGCATCTCAAGCAGTACAACCAAAATCTCTAGATTTGACCACCAAAGCAGTAGCTCCGCTAAATCAAGCGTGGCTCCTGCTCTGCTGTTTCCCACACATCTCTTGACAGTCCACCATACTAGTTTCTAGCCTACAGATATTGAAAAATGACTTAACGCTATATGAGCAACTTACCATCAGATGATGGCCGCAATCATGATCCATTCGTGACTAAATATAAATTTGTTAAATATAATTTTTTTCACTATTTTTAAATGAGGTATATTCAATAAAAGTTGGATTTTGATATGAAAATTAAACTGTACTTATATATGTTGTTATGTATCACTGGCGGTATGACGATACTAGGTTGTGATGATAATTCAAATACTCAAGCCAATTATGTCATCACAGACGTCGATATGTCTGTCCCAGTCGATGAAAGCAACATTGGGATTCCAAAAGATCCAAGTAAGGCGATTCGCAAAACAACCATTGAAATTCCGCTGCATCTCGATGTTAGCGCCATTGCTAACGACACCACTAACGTTAAGGTGATGTCAGACAGACTTGTAAACTTTAAACCCGATGTTCATTTAAATTACAAAGTACAACATCAGGATCTATTCATTGAAGATTCAGCCCAAAAGAAACACAGCTTGATAGCTTATCTTGTTCCCTATCGATATGTAGACATATCCAATGAGATAGCTTTTGAAGTCTATTTCACAGTCGACAACATTGCCATTAACACGCTCAATTTTAACAGTGCACACACCGCTTATCATTTAAGAGGTTCTTATGAAGAAAGCACAAACAATGAGCGCACTTCAACATATATTTGGAATAAAAACAAAATGGATATGAATGGAGCCACCCCCCCACCACATTGGGTCGCAGGCTTACTTAGGGTCGTTATCGATTCCAACAACAACAACATAATTTCCAAACATACACCGGGTGAAACAAAGTATCCTTGCTTTAAAAAACGAACCGAGGTTCCAAATCCATGCGCTAAGTATGACACAAGTCATAATAACGTACTCAAGGAAAAGTTTGTGCTACAACCCATAGCGACCTTGGGCTACCCAGACTTTGATTGGTACGACTATAGTTTTGAGGAAAGTAGTCTAGCTAGCCATGCAGTCACGCAAACCCCTCTAAATGACGCATTAAAAAATGCCGCTATTACAGAAACCACCCAGAAACTCGCAGAACAAGCCGCCATAACAGGAGCCCGTGACATTGGTTGGTATGGTTTACCTATCGAAACCCGAAACAGCATTCTACGGTATCATATGACTGAAATTATCTTTATCGGACAAGATACAGCTACAAACAGCACCGATATCAAGATTCCAGCCAATGGAGTAAATACAGCGCATTATAATGTAGATGGTGGTAGTGATACAAAAACATCTATAGCGAACAACGAACTCACTTTGCAGCTTTCAAATGCTACGGAACAGGAAAACCCACCCCCTGAGTAAAGCTTATTTAACATTCTCCCCCACCTGGCTTCGCTTATTTCGGTGGGGGATTCCCATAACTTGGGAGCACGTTAAATTGCTTTAACGGTAAGTTCCTGTTGCTGGCGACATGGTTGCACCGCTCACTTCACAGACCAACAAGCGAAGTCCTCGCTCTAAAACATTTAAAGCACCAACCACGTCAGCATGGTTGGTGTCATCGCTCTCTACATTAAAGCGTGCTTGAGTTTGACGCTTATCTTTTGATACATGGCCACAGCAATGGCATGTTTAACTTGTATATTGAGCAGGAGCAGGAACAACCAAGCCACCATTCCATAGCTGCTTATATTCAATTTGGTGATTTAGACATGTTGGGTACACGTCAATCTTCTATCGCTATCATGCCGTGATGACGGCTGATTGGATTGGAAGCTTTGTATGAAAACTTAACTTTCTTAGATAGTTTTCTTTGCTCAATAGCTAAACGCTGTTCGTGCTTACGCAAAGCATTCAAAGGCTTTAAGTGCGAACCATTTATTGACCAAGATAATATAAAAGTTAGCATCTTAACATCCTTTCTATAACCTAATAACGCAAACGAAACAAGGCGCTCAATGAGCGCCTTGTTCTACGATAGTATTCGAGTGGAACGGATCGATGACCACCAAAGAAAAGCGTGGTCATCGTTGGATAGGTGCTAGATTCAAAATTTATACTGGTAAATCATACCTTTAGTGGCAGGTGACGTCGGGTTCACCTCACAGGTTGCATCGCTAGCCTCAATATTTGGTATGAATCCTGTGCAGTCAGCGGATCCCCCTGACAAGCTCGGAATCAGCAAGTGTGAACTGTTGATATACAAAGGCCCTTCTGCAAATTGATGGGCATCAGCACCTTCCTTAAATTCTCCGATAAAATTCGACTGTGCCCATGATGAACTCGTTTTACGAAACACATGCAATCCTCCCAAATTGCCGGTCGCATTGTTGACTGCAGCTTGACAAGCGCCGAAGTTGGAAAACACACCCATACAGGCTGGGACTTTGACTTGATTAGCGACAATGTATTGACCATCAGGACTGATGGCTACATGTTGACCCAAATTTGCATCAGCTATGGGCGTCTCAGATGTTAAGGCAGCTTCTAAATCCCACTTAGCCGCATTGGTATCGAATCGGTAGACCAGCGCAGCTCCCATTTCATCGCGTTCGGAATTGTCGTTATAATTGGAAACACATGAAGCAACCATGGTAGCAGGGATCACCCCCTCGCATTTATAATTACGTTCCAAAGCACCAATGACGAGCGTGGTTCCGGACGCATCCATAGCGGCGCTACTAGAATCATCATATTGTTTCAGAACAAGATCCGCTTCTTTTTTCCAATTATCCTCGCGGGTATAGGTTCGGTATGTTTTTTTTAAATAAATTGGAAAAACCACCACTCGAGAACCATCTTGATTGATCGCCAACTTCTGTCCAAATTGCTCATTTTCCTTGTTGTTGGTAAAGACTGCTGTCAATGTCCATCCTGGTGTATTTG
>JADHND010000054.1 GCA_016779685.1 Shewanellaceae bacterium
ACATGTAAGCCAGGAAAAAAATAATATTATAAAGCGTAGGATCTACCGTTAATTCTGTCTTAAATGGCTTTTGTCTCATGCCATAAAGATGATCCTTATCATGGCTAAGTTGATGAGATTTTTTTCTTTGAAACAGCATAGCCAATTGTCTGCCTTGCTCCGATAATATTTTATAACGCTCTGGGTCTAGTAACTCCAAGGCAATCATAGATGGATCACGGCCATGTTGATGAGATTGTTTCTTTTGAAACACCATAGCCACTTTTCTACCTTGCTCCGATAATTTTTCATAATGCTCTGGGTCTTGCTGCTGCAAGCCCGCCAGAAACAGATCAACAATTGATGAGCTTTTTTTAACAACCATATTTGTACTCATGCTTTTATCCTTGTCTTTTTGCATCAATGCCACTGAACACACGATCAGTAAGTTGGGTTTTATGCTGGGTGCATAAATGGGAATAACGTTGGGTCATGGTGATACTCTTGTGTCCGAGAATATCGGCTATTTGAATTAAGCTTGCGCCATTCATTGCCAAGATTGAGGCGCAGGTATGCCTAAGATCATGGAACCTGAAATTTCTGATTCCTGCATCTTTAAGTGCCTTAAACCAATGTGCATCAAAATTTTTAAAATAGGTGGTGGGTGTCGATGGATTCGGGAAGATATAGCCACCAGCTTGCCTATATACCATCATTTCCCGAATACAATCGGTTGTTAAGGTAAGAACTCTAGGTTGCCCGTTTTTGGTGATGTGTAGGTGTGCTGTACGTTGACGGAAATCTATATTTTGCCACTGCAAGGTGAGTACTTCGCTACGGCGTGCGCCTGTCGTCATCGCTATAAGAACCAGTAAATACAACCGTTCCCACTTGGACTTCTTAGCAGAATTGAACAAATGTCTGCACTCTAATTCACTTAAAAAGCGGGTTCGAGCATTGTTTTCAGGATAATGAGCGATTCCTTTAACAGGATTATAATCAATGTCATATTCATGTGATAAGTAGGTGTATAGGGCTGCAATGGCCGCTTTATATCGGTTCAGGGTGGCCGGTTTGAAAGTGGTGGAAAGTCGGGTTAATTCATGTTTAATTTGTAACCGAGTAACTTCACCAACCGGTGTGTCACTAAAAACAGCTACCCAATGTTTAAACCGTCCATTCTTTGATGGGTCTTTACTGGTATCTTGAATTTGGTAGTCTTCTACCGCTTGGTTGAAGGGTAATTTTTTGAGGGTTGTATTCGTGATTGAATTAAGCAAGCTGCTATCAGCCGTTAAGCGTGCTAGAAATAGCTGGGCTTCTTTTTTTGTTTTGAAGGTTTTAGATATTTTTCTTTTTTTGATCTCGGCTCGGTAAGTCGTGCCTCTTTTACCAACTCGTTTTACTATAGTTGACATGGTGATTACTCCTAGTTACTCCAAAAATGGATGTACCTAAGCAATCGGAAGCAAAATCTGAAATGAACACTTTGATTTTAAATGCCTGACCTATTTAGCATTTAAAATGGTGCCCGGGGCCGGACTTGAACCGGCACGAGGTTACCCTCGAGGGATTTTAAATCCCTTGTGTCTACCAATTCCACCACCCGGGCATGGGCTTTGTTGTCTATGATATGGAGGCGCGACCCGGAGTCGAACCGAGATCGACGGATTTGCAATCCGCAGCATAACCATTCTGCCATCGCGCCTTATCATATGTGAAACTTGATACTTAACAACGGCGAATTTTACCGTTTTCTTGGCATCTGTCAACTAAAGAAATGAAAAACAAGCTTAATCAGTTATTTTTTGACCAACTCAGCTTTATTCGTCGGGCTTCGTGACCACTTTTGATGAAAACGCAGGCCATTCTAGCGCATCTAAGGCATCCATGGTTGCCAGATCTAAGCCCTGCTGGGGTGGCGGCGTTCTTGGATAAAATTGATGGGGCAACGGTTGATAATCTAAATCCGAATGCAACTTGATAAAAGTAGAGAAGCCAAAGTTTGTGACCGTAGCCGCGGCCATACGAACATCCGTTATCAACGTGATCTCTACATTCTGTGGTGATTGTTGACGTAGTTGGGGCAACAAGGCAGCTAACTGTTGCTTGGCCGTTGTTGAGAGCAATAAGCGCATGTATTGTGCTTTCTTGGCATGTGGCCACCACATCACACTGTTAATCGTCGCCTCTTGCGGCGCTTCAAACCCCAGCTTAACCTGATGAACTTGTTGATCCATAGTATACCGAATCTTGAGGTAGGTTTTTTTAACATCGGCGATTAGGTTTTGATTTGGCTTGATATAAATTGATACTTGCATCGTATCAGGATCGACCTTGTCAAAAAAAGTAGGTAAATTATCCATGTTATTGACCATAGGTAACGTGTGACCACAACCGCCTAAAACCAACAAGCTGAGCAACAGCAATAAATATGGCAAGTTCATTTCCTTTGAGATAACCATTTCATCCACATTATAGCAAATAAGATCGCGACTTACCTTCTTCGACAGCTTAATCTCACTCAATTGGTTGTTTAAGCTTTCATTTTTAAGGTATGATATAACCTATTTTTTCGCAGTCAACGGCACGTATGGCACCAACTGATCTTTATGAGCAACTCGCGCAACGCATCAAGACGTGGGGTTTAGAGCTTGGCTTTGGCCAAGTCGGTATTTGTGATACGGATCTATCCCAACATGAAGCCGCCTTACAAGCTTGGCTCGATAAAGGGTATCATGGCAGCATGAATTTTATGGAAAAACATGGCATGATGCGCGCACGGCCACAAGAGCTGTTACCTGGCACCGTTCGTGTCATCAGCGTAAGCATGAATTACTTACCCCCACAGGCTCACTTTGCAAAAAGTCTAGCCGATCCGATGCTAGGCAACATCTCACGCTATGCCACTGGTCGAGATTACCATAAACTCATGCGCCAACGCCTCAAACAACTGGCACATAAAATCGAGCATGAGCTACCAGAACTAAATTATCGACCGTTTGTAGATTCAGCACCAGTCCTTGAGCGCCCACTTGCTGTTAAAGCAGGGCTAGGTTGGGTGGGTAAACACAGTTTGGTTCTCAACAAAAGCGCCGGCAGTTGGTTTTTCTTAGGGGAGTTGTTTGTGAACATCCCTTTACCCGTCGATCAAGCCCAACCCGATCAATGTGGCACTTGCCGTGCTTGCGTGACCAGTTGTCCAACTGGCGCCATCGTGGCCGACGCCGTCATCGATGCTAGGCGTTGTATCTCCTACCTCACCATTGAACACGAGGGCACCATTCCAATCGAGTTTCGCCGGCCGATGGGCAACCGGATCTATGGCTGCGATGATTGTCAATTGGTCTGCCCGTTTAATCGGCAAGCGCCACTCACCAAAGAACAAGATTTTTGGCAGCGTCCAGCGCTGACACAACCGCAACTGTTAACCTTATTTCAATGGTCTGAAGCGACTTTTCTGAAGCTGACCGAGGGCTCACCTATACGACGAATAGGCTATCAAAAGTGGCGCCGTAACCTCAGCATTGCTTTGGGCAACGCCCCGGCCAGCCTCGCGATTGAGGCGGCGCTAACCGAAGCTTTAGCTAAGGCCGAAGGCATGTTAATTGAACACATCAAGTGGGCACTGGCTGAGCAAAGACAGCAGATCAATAAGCAGGTGCCCATACGTTCGACGCAAAGGTTAATTCGAATTATCGAGAAAGGCTTACCGAGAGACGCCTAGATCAACGCGCTGGTGTCGCAGCCATAGCCTGAGAATGCAGTACCGAACACATCTCTACTAATGCTGGCAACATCGCCGAATTCGGTTGATGTAAAGCCTGCATTGGGAGGGCTGCCACGTGCGTCGGAGCAAAGCCCCACTGCTGCCAATCAACGCCACCACCCACCGAACCATCGGTCACGATCAAAGTCGGTTTGGCCTGCACAACTTGTACAGGCGACACCTCAAAGTAACTTAAAGGTACTCCAGCAAAAACATTCTGAGCATGGCAAATCTCTAGCAGTTGTTGTGGCCAACTGTCTGCCGCCACTGTGGTTAAGGGACGGGTTCCCATTTGATAGAAAACCCGCACTGGTGGATACCGCTGATAACGTCGTTGTAGTGCTAACAAGTGTTGCTGAAACTTGGCAGCCAAGGTACGTCCTTTCTCTGCCACACCTAACATCGTACCTACTTGTTGTATTTGCGCTGGCAGCAGCCAAATATCCCGCATCGGCAACGCAACCACAGGGATACCAACATGGCGCAGCTGTTTCAATAATTCAGGACGATTGCCTCCTTGCCACGCCAACACCAGATCTGGCTTTAACGCCACAATGGTCTCGATACTCATTTGCCCATGCCGCCCTAGATCCAGCACATGCGGCGTTTGTTGCAAATGAGTACCAGAAATAGCGGCGATAATGCGTTGCCCTGCGCCTAAATCAACGACCCATGCATGTAGATGTGGCGCTAACACCACCAAACGTTGCGGCGAGCTCACAGCCAAGGCGACGGGCACGATACCCAGGAGCAGCAGGCTGATCAGCCCAAAGAATCGACTTCGGATCGACCTCGGTGCATTCACCACGCCATCTTTTCTGCAAAATGCGAACGACACATAGACTGGTACAAATCATTACCACCAATAGCCACCTGGTCGCCTGCTTGCAGCGGCCGACCATCTGCATCAAGGCGAACCACCATGGTGGCCTTACGACCGCAAAAACAAACCGTTTTGAGCTCAATCAATTTATCAGCCCAGGCCAATAAACATTGACTTCCCGGAAACAACTCACCTTTAAAATCTGTTCTTAAGCCGTAACACAGCACCGGAATATTCAGCTGATCAACAATTTTAGTGAGTTGACGAACCTGCTTGTCTTTTAAAAATTGAGCTTCGTCAACCAAGATGCAATGAACAGGACCGTCGTGAGCGACTTGTTGATATAAATCAAATAAGTCTGTATCGGCTTGAAATAACAGTGCATCGGATTGCAGTCCGATCCGCGACGTCACCTTGCCAACGCCATAGCGATGATCAATCGCCGCTGTTAACACCAAAACATGCATACCCTGCTCACGATAATTATAAGCCGACTGAAGCATTGAAGTTGATTTACCTGCATTCATCGCAGCGTAATAAAAATAAAGTTGAGCCATGAGCTAAGTCCTATACCTTGATGATCATAAACAGAGAGAGTGCCGCACAGCACGCTGACGTTCTAAGCGTAGCCAAATAATTGTTGCGATGGTTAACGCCAAGCAACACAGCAATGACCAACCAACTGAATAGGTGATCCCCAAGACCAAGAAGCCAACCAGACTGATACCTGCAACCACCAATGTGTAAGGTAATTGGGTTAAGACGTGATCCATATGATGGCAACCCGCACCCGTTGACGACAAGATCGTGGTGTCCGAAATGGGGGAGCAATGATCGCCACATACAGCGCCTGCTAAAACCGCAGCCATGAGTGGCAACATCAAAGCGGTGTGGCTGCCCAAAGCCAATTCAACCGCTATCGGTAACATAATTGCAAATGTGGCGAAACTGGTTCCCGTTGCAAATGCAGTGAGGCCAGCCACGACGAAGATCACGGCTGGCAAGGCATAAGCAGGTAAATATCCAACCATTAAGTTCGCCATATACACACCTGAACCCAAGGCTTCAATCATATGCGCCATCATCCAAGCCACCAGCAAAATACACACAGCAGGCAACATCGAACGTAAACCCAAATAACAGGCTTGATACATCTGTCTGACAGACACTTGCTGACGCAACGAGAGCATAATAACGGTCACCAAGCCCGTCAAGCCACCGATAAACAGCGAAAAGTAAATATCAGCATGCTCGATCAAATGAATCCAAGTAAATGAAAAACCTCGCGCAGATATGGCTTGATATCCCGTCAGACCAATCATAAGCAACGTGGTGAAAGACAACAAAATAATTGGAATCAACAGCCCTGCTGAGGTACCGCGATGGTCAGGCTCTATGTCTGCATTCATCCCCATCGGTTCACCTTTTGTTTCATCAAACAGCAATCCTTTTTGCGCATTGACTTCATGCTTAAACATTAAACCCAAATCAATTTCAAAAATCACCACTAAAATGAGAAACAACAATGCAAAGAGTGCATAAAAGTTCATCGGTATCATTTGTATAAAAACACCCAAATAACTTTGTTCAGTCAAGCCATGGCTCATAAAAACCGCGCCAATCAAGGCGATGATATAAGCTCCCCAACTTGAAATAGGCGCCAATACGCAAATAGGCGCCGCAGTTGAATCCAATAAATAGGCTAATTTGGCCCGTGAAATATAATAACGATCTGTAATAGGTCGAGCAATATTGCCCACCACGAGACTGTTAAAATAATCATCAATAAACACCACGAAGCCAAGAAAAATAGTCGCTAATTGAGCTTCTTTTTTATTACGAATCTTTCGCTTCACGGCAAGGGCAAATGCTTGACTTGAGCCATTGGCCGTAATCAAAGCGGTCATCATGCCTAAAAACAATAAAAAAGACAGAATAAACAATTTATTCAACTGCCAGTCGTGATCAACGTAAAACAAAGACCAAATGGTCGCACCGAGATAATAGAGCGTTTCGCTCAAGTGAAATTGGGTTAGCATCAATGCACTGACGACAATACCCACGATTAATGAAAACAGAATTTCACGGGTAATGACAGCCAAAAGGATGGTCAAAAGCGGTGGAATAAGCGACACCATCGAATCTGCATAACGCATTAATTCAAGCATATAATGTTTCGGAAAATGGAGAGACGGACAAGATCAAGAGTATGAACTTCGTAGCGCTCCATTGATATCCGCCTTAATAAATAGGTTTGATAGTCAATGACAGAGTTGTTTTTGTTAAAAACAACCCCAGTAAAACGACTTTGATGAGCGTTTTACTTCGGCGCTGCTCCCTTTTGTAACAAGTCAAAGGCATCACCCTCTTTGTTACGACTCTTTAACAGCGCGCCTCTACTTTTTTACCAGCTGATTCATCGTGTTTTGAACCAAACTAACCATCATCCTATCAAAATTTTAGACTTTGTTCAACTCAGCTTCTCAACCAAGTGAGGCAACACTTCAAACAAATCGCCTTGAAATCCATAATCCGCCATCTCAAAAATAGGCGCGTTCGGATCTTTATTGATGGCAATCACGACTTTAGACTCTTTCATCCCAGCGATATGTTGCACCGCCCCGGACAAACCCACGGCAATGTATAAATCAGGCGCCACCACTTGCCCAGTTTGTCCAACTTGTAGCTCATTAGAAATATAACCAGCATCGACAGCGGCGCGTGTAGCGCCTACCGCCCCGCCGAGACAATCGGCAAGCTGATAGATCAGTTCAAAATTCTCAGCACTGCCGACTCCGCGACCACCAGCAATCACAATCTGTGCTTGACTAAGTAATGGTCGCTCGTGTGTTAGAGTGACAGCTTCAATGAACTCTGGTACAGGGAGGGTTGGATGGCATAATGGCATGTTTTCAAGACGAGTTTGGATCCCTCTATCTCCGACAATAGGCGCAAACATACTGGTTCGAATCGACCAAACACATGTTTTATCAAACACGTCAACTTCTTCCAACGCATGACCCGCGTAGATGGGATGCAATACCGTGCTTGGATTCTCAATTCGAATCACATCACTTATCTGGGATACATCGAGGCGTGCCGCAATTTTAGGCAATAAATTTTTACTCCATGATGAGCTGGCCATTAAAATATGCGTGTATAGGTGTGCGTGTTCGATACAGGTATCCAGTAATTGTTCCGCCACCGGCTGCGCCAATTGGCTGTCTTCAACAGACCATAGGGTGCTGACCATATTGAGTTTCATCACTGCATCTATCATGGCTTCATTGTGCTCTCCCAGCAGCAGTGCATCGACTTCAGGCGCAACTTGAAACGCCGCCGAAAGACAACGACAGAGGGTGACTATATTGGCTGAATTGGGTTCAATTAAACACAGTACACGCATTATTTTACCTCCAACTGGGTGTTGATTCGAGCGACCAAACTGTCAAGATCAGTTAGCATCTGCTTGTTCTTAATAACTTTATTATGATAAATAGCGCGGGTTTTTTGATGAGATTTAAGCGACACTGGCAGACTAGCTAGGGTGCGGCGCTCAATGTTTTTTTGTTTGGCTTTCATGATTTGAGGTAAACTCGCAAACCGGGGTTCATTGAGTCTTAAATCCGTGGTAATGACTGCTGGCAGCGCCAATGAGATACACTGTTCACCTTGGTCGGTCTCTCGTGTCACGCAGATACGGTCCGGCGTCTTTTCAACCCGTGAGGCAAAGGTCGCTTGAGACCAGCCAAGCAAAGTTGCCAACATTTGGCCAGTTTGATTGTTATCTCCATCAATGGTTTGTTTGCCCATCAACACCAAGTCGCCTTGTTCTTGCTGAACATAGTGACAGAGAACTTTGGCAATGGATAAAGGCACCAAAGGGGTATCCGTTTCAATCAGACAGGCAGCATCTGCCCCCAATGCCAACGCTTGGCGCAACTGCTCCATCGATGTCTCGGCACCAATGGAGACCGCCACCACAGTTGACGCATGGCCTTGCTCACGCAACCGCAGGGCTTCTTCGAGTGCAATCTCACAAAATGGATTGATAGCCATTTTTAAGTGAGCCGTATTTAATTCAGTTTGAGACGGTTTTATGGGAATATGGACATAGGGATCCACCACCCGTTTAATAGGTACAATCACTTTCATGTTGCTTCCTTGCATCTTGTTGATGATTTGTCATTTGAGGCTACAGCGTTTCACTAAGCACTCGCAAAAGCAGCGAAAGGCGACCTCTTGGCTGAGTCTTCATAACCCCCATTGCACTATTCCATAGTCAGGTCATATTTAAGACATACATCTGTTCAACTATCATTACAAGCCTGGTCAGAAATTAGCTAGATTCTCAGAACAACCTACACACTTGGACTAGACAAGAGAGCCAGCTGCCTATAGGCTAAAGTTCTCTAAAAAATTAACCAGGTGCCTCAAGGATGAAGCAATATAAACAGCTGACTCTCAAAGAAAGATAT
>JADHND010000055.1 GCA_016779685.1 Shewanellaceae bacterium
ACAAATGTTATAAATTCTGAGCTTTGCGCCATGGAAAGTAATACGAGACCGAACGCACCTAAAAGACCTAATAAACTGGCTAAATCCATAGGGAATACCTATCTTATGACCTTTGAATTACCACTCATATCGGACATATCTCTTTTTTTTTTAGAGAGCACTTTAAAAATAATCATTTTGTTGTCATGCAGCCACTTAAAACATCGCCGCGCTTGGGTATCAAGTCGTTGTCTAAAATTAACAACTTACCACTTTTTACTGTTCACAAAATCAGTTAAAATCGACAGAACCAAACCCAACCAACGATGGCGTACGCCCTGCTGTCATTTAGGAGCACATGTGAGCAAAACCAATCCGCCCTTAAAGTTTGAACAGACCATGCTAGAACTAGAAGGCATTGTTGCAGCGTTAGAGCATGGTGATTTAACCTTAGATGAAGCACTCAAACAATTTGAGAAAGGCATCACCCTCGTTCGCGAAAGTCAAACCAAACTCGATTTAGCCCAGCAAAAAATAACGATTCTCATGCAGAACAACCAAGATCCCATCCCGATGGATCCCGGAGCAGATACATGAGCACACCTAAAGCACCCGCGATCTCGCAACACTATCAAGACAGCATCAATCTGTTTCTGGAGCAGGAAATCAACCAACTGCCTGCAACCGCACCTAAATTAAAACAAGCGATGCATTACGCATTGCTGTTAGGCGGCAAGCGAATTCGACCCTTTTTGGTCTATAGTGTCGCCGAGATGCTCGCTGTCCCCATGTCACATGTGCATGTGGTCGCCGCCGCCGTCGAATGCATTCATGCTTATTCTTTGGTTCATGATGACTTACCTGCGATGGACAACGATGACTTACGGCGCGGTCGGCTCACCGTGCATCGTGAGTTTGATGAAGCCACCGCCGTGTTGGTGGGCGATGCCCTCCAAAGCTTGGCTTTTGAGTTGCTGAGTCGGCCGAACCCATTGTTCACCGCCACGCAACAATTACAAATGATCCACTGCTTGGCCCAACGCGCAGGCTATCAAGGGATGTGTGGTGGTCAAGCGCTCGACTTGGAGGCCGCCCACCAAGCCGCAAACCTAGAAGGTATCGTGGGCATACATCAATTAAAAACAGGCGCCCTGATTGAGTGCGCTTTGCATATGGCAGGTATTGCAACCTGTCAAAATATTGAGGTGATCAACCAACTTCGGCAGTTTGGTCAACATATTGGGCTTGCTTTTCAAATTCAAGATGATATTTTAGATATGGTTGGCGACCCGAAAACGCTCGGTAAAACACCTGGTTCAGATGCGCAAGCCAACAAAAGCACGTTCACAACTTGCATGGGGCTGGCTAAGACCCAAGCTTACTTGCAGGATGTGGTTGAAGCTGCCTTAGAAACATTGCAGGCGTTGCCCTTTAACTGTGCTTTATTAAAAGAATTCGTATACTATAACCTTGAACGAAATCAATAAGAACAATGCGATTGCTATGAACCAACCAAAGAATCCATCATATTTAAACGACATCGATATTCCTGAAGACTTGCGGCAGCTGCCTGAAACAGCCTTAGGACAAGTCGCTGATGAATTAAGAGACTATCTACTGAACAGTGTTAGTCATTCTTCAGGCCACTTTGCATCCGGCTTAGGCACCGTCGAGCTCACCATTGCTTTGCATTATGTCTATGAAACCCCTTTTGATCAGATTGTTTGGGATGTCGGGCATCAAGCCTACCCGCATAAGATTCTGACCGGTCGCAAACATCAACTCCAAACCATTCGTCAAACCGATGGTTTGCATCCGTTTCCATGGCGTGAAGAAAGCCCCTACGATACCTTCAGTGTCGGCCACTCCAGCACCTCTATCAGTGCTGCCCTTGGCATGAGCATTGCCGCCCGGCTGGAAAACCAACAACGCAAAGTCGTCGCCATTATCGGTGATGGTGCCTTAACGGGTGGCATGGCCTTTGAAGCACTGAACCATGCCGGTGATCTGCACGAAGACATGCTGGTGATCATCAACGACAATGAAATGTCTATCTCTGAGAATGTCGGGGCCCTGAACAACTACTTAGCCCGCTTGCTGTCTGGCAAGCTGTATACCAGCATTCGCGAAAGCAGTAAAAAAGCCTTGCAAGGTTTGCCTACCATCAAAGAACTGGCGAAACGTACCGAAGAACATTTAAAGGGTATGGTCGTTCCCGGCACCTTGTTTGAAGAACTGGGCTTCAATTACATTGGACCGGTGGATGGCCATCACTTACCTACCTTGGTCGATACGCTGAAAAACATGCGCCAAATGAAAGGCCCACAAATTCTGCACATCATGACCCAAAAAGGCAAAGGGTATGCCCCTGCCGAAGCGGATCCGATTGGCTGGCATGCGGTGCCTAAGTTCAACCACAAAGAATTTAAAAAACCAGCGACAACGACGCTAACCCCAACCTACACGCAAGTGTTTGGCCAATGGCTATGCGACATGGCTGCATTGGATCCGAAGCTCATGGCGATCACGCCCGCCATGCGGGAAGGTTCCGGGTTGGTGCCTTTTTCCAAAGCCTACCCCGATCGCTATTTTGATGTGGCCATTGCCGAACAACATGCGGTCACGCTGGCGGCAGGCTTAGCTTGCGCTGGCTTTCACCCCGTGGTGGCGATTTATTCCACCTTTTTACAGCGCGGCTTTGACCAACTGATCCATGATGTCGCCATTCAAAATCTGCCCGTGCTGTTTGCCATTGACCGAGCTGGTATTGTGGGCAATGACGGTGCCACCCATCAAGGGGCATTTGATTTGGCTTATCTGCGTTGCGTGCCGAATCTGGTCATCATGACCCCAGCCGACGAAAATGAATGCCGCCAAATGCTCTACACTGGCTTTCAACTGCAACAACCCGTCGCCGTTCGCTACCCTCGTGGCGTCGGCACCGGTGTCGCCCTGGATCCGAACATGCGCAGCTTACCCATCGGCCAAGGGCGAGTGCTACGACAGGGCAAGCAATACGCCCTGCTTAACTTTGGGCACTTGTTGGCTGAGGCTGAAGTCGTCGCCAATGCGCTGGATTTAACCTTAATCGACATGCGATTTGTGAAGCCGCTTGATCGCGATCTGCTGCAAACCACGATCGCAACCCATGCCGGTCTGATTACATTAGAAGAAGGGGTGATCGCTGGGGGCGCTGGCAGTGCCGTGAACGAAGTCTGTATGGCTTTGAAAGCATCCCTGCCGATTTTGAACATCGGTCTCCCAGATGCCTTTATCAAGCATGGTGATACCGATGAAATCAGACACTCACTGCATTTACATGCGGACGGTATACTTGAGCAAGTCAAAACCTATTTTAACTTGCATTAAAGCAACCACTTTAGGCGACTGGAGGGTGTTGACACTCTCCATTTTCACTATGACCGTATAGGTATAGACTGTGGTGACTCAATCTAATCCCATGTTCTTTCGCAATCACCTCTTGCTGATGCTCAATAGTCTCATCATGAAATTCAATCACTTGACCGCAATCTAAGCACACCAAATGATCATGGTGATCTTTAGACGCCAATTCAAAGACCGAACGCCCGCTGTCAAAATGATGACGGGTTAAGATCCCAGCATCATCAAATTGATTCAGCACCCGATACACGGTCGCCAACCCAATTTCTTCGCCATTGGCGATCAGAACCTTATAGAGATCTTCTGCACTGATATGCTGATGTTCTGGCTTTTTCAAGTACTCTAATATCTTGATCCGAGGTGAGGTAACCTTCAGCCCAGCTTGGCGGAGTTCTTTATTTGATTCAGGCATGTCAGTTCTCTTATCTCATGTAACAATAGGGGATGATGATTCGAAACAGCATAACCGCAGCCACCATAATTTGCAAGGTGCTTATTAGAATCAATTCCTCAGCATCACACTTTAGCTGGAACCGATGCCAACAGGTTTGATAAGACCAATTTAAATATGGTAAAATAACAGCGTTAACGCTGTAAAATAAGTAAAAATAACCATTATAACAAGCTTTATAATAACCACTATTTTTACCTTCAACAACGCTATTATAACGCATAACACTTTAGAATCATCTCGATATCCCGATAATCATAACACGAGCTTATGGCTTATGGCTTGTGTTGCAATGGGTTCATATCAGATGTCGTTTTATTACAAACAGGTTGCTGTAATATCATTATGCACAGGATGAGCGCATTTTCACCCTAACATCAAATGACACGATGTTGGGTGATCAGTTTAGGTAATATTTTCATGAAAAATAATTTTGTTTTGGTGCTTAACTGCGGTAGTTCTTCTCTTAAATTTGCTGTGATTGACAGCACCACTGGAGACGATCCCATTTCAGGTTTGGCTGAGTGTTTTAACTTACACAACGCCCGCATTAAATGGAAAATTCAAGGCCACAAAAACGAAGCCATGTTAGGCAATGGTGCCGCTCACCAAGAAGCCATCGATTATATTGTCCAGCACATTTTAGGTGCACATCCTGAATTTGCCGACCATTTAAAAGCGGTTGGCCACCGGGTCGTGCATGGTGGTGAAAAATACACCCACTCCATGCGGATCGATGACGCGGTGCTACAAGGCATTGAAGACTGCGCCGCCCTCGCCCCGTTACACAATCCAGCGCATTTAATTGGCATCCGTGAAGCGAAAAAAGCATTCGCCAACTTACCACAAGTGGCTGTTTTTGATACCGCTTTTCATCAGACCATGCCCGAGCAAGCGTTTTTATATGCGTTGCCTTATGAACTCTATAAAAAGCAAGGGGTACGTCGGTATGGTATGCACGGTACCAGCCACTACTTTATCAGCCAAGAAGCGGCTAAAGTACTCCAAAAACCAGTTGAGCAAACCAACATCATTAGCTGTCACTTAGGCAATGGCGCCTCTGTTTGTGCGATCAAAGACGGTCAAAGTGTCGATACCTCGATGGGCTTTACCCCACTTGAAGGTTTGGTCATGGGCACCCGTTGTGGCGATATCGATCCATCGATTATCTTCTACTTGAAAGACAACTTACAAATGAACGATGCCGATATTCAAGATCTGCTCAACAAGAAATCTGGCTTACTCGGCTTATCCGAACAGACCAGCGATTGCCGTGGGATTGAAGAAGGCTATGAACAACAAGAACCCGGCGCCACCCGTGCTTTGGATATTTTTTGTTATCGCTTAGCAAAATACATTGCGGCTTACAGCGTGCCCCTCACCCGGATCGATGCGATTGTCTTCACCGGTGGTATTGGTGAAAACTCGGATGTCATCCGTGAAAAAGTGTTGAATCACTTGGCTATTTTTGGTTATCAAACCGATGCCACCGCCAACAAAGAAGCACGCTTTGGTCAAGAAGGTGTCATCACCACTTCAAACAGCCCAGTGGCGATGGTGATCCCCACCAATGAAGAATGGGTCATCGCCCAAGATGCCATTGCACTCATTTAATAGACAGGACTCCAACACTCATGACCATGTCTAAAAGAAACATCATGCTGGTTCCTATCAGCACGGACACCGGCCTCACCTCGGTGAGCCTTGGGTTCATCCATGCGCTAGAACGCTCTGGTTTAAAAACGCATTTTTTTAAGCCCGTTGCCCAACAACCGCATGACTATGAACGGCATTACCAAAATGCAAACAGCGCCCCTTTCCCGATGGATTATGTACAAGAAAAAATTGGGGACAACAAATTGGATGTGTTGCTCGAAGAAATTCTTGAGCGCGCCCAAAAAGCACCGGCAGACACCGAAGTCACCATCGTTGAAGGTTTGGTGACCACCCGGAGCCACCCTTTCTCTGGCCGACTCAATCGTGCCATCGCCAGTGCGCTCGACTGCGACATTATTTTCGTGGGACACCCCGCAAACGATAGCCCTAAAGCGTTTCACCAACGCTTAGAGATCATCTATCAAGCCTGGGGCGGCGCGCAAAACAAAAGCATCCAAGGCTGCATTATGAACAAACTTAATGCACCCGTTGATAGCCAAGGATACGTGCGCCCTGATCTGACCGAGATTTTTGATCAATCCAACGAAGCGACCCTATCGGAAACAGCGCAAGCTAAGCTCATCGCCAAGTTTGAAAAAAACTGTCCCATGCCCGTGTTAGGGGCGATCCCCTTTCAACTGAACATGCTGTATCCGCGGGCTTGTGATTTAGCCAAGCATCTGGACGCGCAGATCTTGAATGCTGGCGATATGGCAGAACGCCGGCTTCACAAAGTCACCTTCTGCGCTCGCTCGTTACCGAACTTGGTCGAGCACATCACCGCCGGCTCACTGCTGGTGACCTCTGGTGACCGCGCGGATGTGATTGTGTCAGCGAACCTAGCTGCTATGAATGGTGTGAAAATTGGTGCCTTGTTGTTGACCAGTGGCTATGAACCAGACCCCAATATTATGGCCTTATGTGAACAAGGTTTTGCCACGGGGCTGCCGGTGTTCGTGACCTCGGGCAACACCTGGCAAACGTCGCTCAACATTCACAGCTTTGATCAGAAAATCCCCACCGATGATCAGGAACGGATCCGTGATACCCAGGAGTTTATCGCTTCGCATTTAAATGAGTCATGGCTCCAATCGTTGACGAAAGATGCCCAAAGACAAAGCCAGCTCTCGCCACCTGCGTTTCGCTATCAGCTCACCCAGCTCGCCCGTGCGGCGCAAAAAACCGTGGTGTTGCCTGAAGGCGATGAGCCACGCACCGTTAAGGCCGCAGCGATTTGTGCCGAACGTGGCATCGCCAATTGCGTCTTGCTGGGCAACCCGCAGGAAATTCAACGTGTTGCAGCCCAAGAAGGGGTTCAGCTCGGTCAAGGGATCACCATCCTCGATCCACAACTTGAAATCGAGAAATACATTGAGCCCATGGTCGCCTTGCGAAAACACAAAGGACTGACCGAGATCGTTGCGAAAGAGCAATTGCAAGACACCGTGGTGTTGGGCACCATGATGTTGCAATGCAATCAAGTCGATGGTCTGGTCTCAGGTGCTGTGCACACGACTGCCAACACCATTCGACCCGCATTGCAGCTCATCAAAACCGCACCGAACTCCAAGCTGGTGTCGTCGGTGTTCTTTATGCTGATGCCGGAACAAGTGTATATTTATGGTGATTGTGCGATCAACCCCGATCCAACCGCCGCCCAACTGGCCGATATTGCGATTCAATCCGCCGACTCAGCGAGCGCTTTTGGCATCGAGCCCAAAGTCGCCATGATTTCTTATTCAACGGGCGCGTCGGGTTCCGGCAGTGATGTTGAAAAAGTGCGTCAAGCCACCGCGCTCGCGCAACAACAACGTCCCGACCTTTTGATTGACGGACCATTACAATACGATGCCGCGGTCATGCCGAATGTCGCGAAATCAAAAGCGCCGAACAGCCCCGTGGCTGGTCAAGCCAATGTGTTTATCTTCCCTGATTTGAACACCGGCAACACCACTTACAAGGCGGTTCAACGCAGCGCCGATTTAATCAGCATCGGGCCGATGCTACAAGGTATGAACAAGCCTGTGAATGACTTGTCGCGCGGTGCCTTGGTGGACGACATCGTCTATACCATCGCCCTCACGGCCATTCAAGCCGAGCAAAATGCCTAAAGCAATTGGCGACGTGGTCACACGTCGCCATACAATAAAACGCCAAAATAGCAAAAGTTGACTAAACTTAGGATATATCAAGTCTTATTTGTTGTGTGCTTATGCGTTACTTAGCCTTATTCTTGCTCCCTTTGATGTTGCTGACGACTCAAGCTTGCGAAGAAAAAATAGAAAAGCCTGAGATCACGGCCGTCAAATTTCTCACCGAAGTCTATATCAAACGAAGCGCCCAAGGCGCCATCAAACTCACCCATGGCAACCTCAAAAGACGTATGGAAAAGAACTATGCCATCAACTCCATGCAACGCAATGTGCTGCGGGTACAAATGGACACCGTCGAAAAAATCCGCATCGTTAACGTCGATATGGACTTCTTTCGACTCAACCGCCACGATGTCAAAGCCAGCTACCAATTGATCGGCACTCGCAACGACAAACGCTTCATCGATGTCGTCATGATGGAAATGGCCTACATCGAAGATGAATGGAAAATCATCGACATCCTACCCGATAGATTTGCCCGATAACGCCACCTGTGCAACAAAGTAACATAAAAACAACAGCTTGATCTTAAATCACCCTGTTGATGTCGCGTTACAAATCACCACCAATCCCTTTGTATTTTTCAACCAACTCAGTAATTTTTTGAAAAATAATTTGCTTGAGGGTACGAAACTTAGGATTCAGCGGACTCAATTTAGGCAAAGCTTCATTTAAAGCCGTGCCATTTTCAGAAGCGTATTCATTTTTCAGAGAAATCTCTAGATAGCGTTTCAAAGGCTCAGGATTCAAATTTTCCGCTTGGATCAGTTGCTCTACTTCCTGTTGCTGTTCCTGTTGCGCAAATTTAAAAAATTCATCGATGATGTTGGCTTTATCTGCCATCGCATCCAAATCCGTTCGCTGGATAAAATCCACCACCAAACTTTCTTTCGCACGATTGCCAAGACTGGCACGCACATGACGCCGAACTTCATCGATCAAACCCTCTTTGCTTGGGTTCTTTTTGTTTTGCTCAAAAATCAGTTCCAAAATGAAGTCTAAGTTGATTTCTTGGGATTTTAGCAAGTCCACTTCAAACACCACATCATCCCAATCAAGCGTCGATTCACTTTGCTCTTGGCTGGCACGTTGACGGCGCAACCAATCTCGTGTGTCGTTGTAGGTAGAACGATAGTCTTGGATCAAGCGTTCAGAAGGCATCGGAATGTTTTTAAGCTGGTCGATGGCATCATCGTCCAAGTAGTAAGTCGATTTAAAAGCGGTGACCGCTTCAGGATCGGTTAAATCGACTTTTTGCAAGGCTTTGAGTCCCGTGAACTCATCGTAATTTTGCAAGATGTTTTCGACTTTAAGATATTCACCAAACAACTTCGCAAAGGCTTTTTTGTCTTGCTCAGTTTCAATCTTATCCGCATCTGGAAATTGGGTTTGTAA
>JADHND010000056.1 GCA_016779685.1 Shewanellaceae bacterium
AAAAGAAAAAGTGTTATGCGGAGCGGTAGTTCAGTTGGTTAGAATACCGGCCTGTCACGCCGGGGGTCGCGGGTTCGAGTCCCGTCCGCTCCGCCAGCATAACAACGCCTCATCCTATCCAATTCCCCTTTGCTGTACATAAAAAAATCTTCTACAGTCATCCCAACAAAAAATTTGAACTTAACTCGTTTTCAGAAGATAATAAGTAGCATTATATCGACTGACTCAAGCTAGCTAGGATTTCATATGGAACAGCCTAAGGCAAAAAAATTATCTGATTACAAAGCCCCTTTATATTCTATCACCAAAACGCATCTCACTTTTGAACTGGATGACCAATGCACCAGGGTGGTGACCAGTAGTCAATTTCAGCGCCAAGGTCAACACCAGCAGCCTTTACAGTTGGTAGGTGATGACCTGCAATTACAACAAGTCGCTCTCAATGGTGATGACATCACTGCCCAAGTCCAATGCGTTGCAGGTAAATTGGTGATTGACACCAAACTCGACTCTTTTGAGCTGACAGTTATCACCGAAATCAACCCCAAAGCCAACACTAAATTAGAAGGTTTGTATTTGTCTGATGGGGCTTTTTGTACTCAGTGTGAAGCCGAAGGTTTTCGCCGCATCACGTATTTTTTGGATCGTCCTGATGTGTTGGCTATTTTTACGGTACGGATCGAAGCGGACAAAGCGCGCTTTCCGTACTTGTTAAGCAACGGTAATCCCATTGAGCGGGGCAATTTGCCGGACAATCGCCATTTTGTGGTGTGGGCGGATCCATATCCTAAACCCAGCTATTTGTTTGCTTTGGTCGCAGGTGATTTTGATTGCTTAGAAGATACGTTCACCACGGCTCAGCAACGTGAAGTCAAGCTACAAATATTTGTCGACAAAGGTCAACAAGAAAAAGCCCACCATGCCATGGCCTCCTTGAAAAATGCGATGGCCTGGGATGAGTCTCGGTTTCAGTTGGAATATGATCTCGACATCTATATGATCGTGGCGGTTGATTTTTTTAACATGGGCGCCATGGAGAACAAAGGCCTCAACGTGTTTAACTCTAAATTTGTGTTGGCCGACACCAGTACCGCGACCGATGATGACTACGATGGCATTGAGTCCGTCATTGGACATGAATATTTCCACAATTGGACAGGCAACCGCATCACCTGTCGCGATTGGTTTCAGCTTAGCCTCAAAGAGGGACTGACGGTGTTTCGAGATCAGGAATTTAGTTCCGATTTAGGCTCGCGTACCGTTCATCGTATCAACGCGGTAAAAGATCTCCGAACCTATCAGTTTGCGGAAGACGCAGGCCCCATGGCTCATCCAATTCGGCCACAATCGGTGATTGAAATGAATAACTTTTACACCGTTACCGTGTATGAAAAAGGTGCTGAAGTGATTCGGATGATTCACACTTTATTGGGTGAAGATAAGTTTCAACAAGGGATGCGTTGCTATATTGAACGTCATGATGGGCAGGCTGTGACTTGTGATGACTTTGTCCAAGCCATGCAGGATGCCAGCGGGGTCGATCTAACTCAGTTTCGGCGTTGGTATGCACAAGCAGGCACCCCTGTCGTCAGGGTAGCGGAACACTATGATGAGACGACGAAGCAATACCGTCTTACCTTATCTCAAACAACCCAGCAGACTCACGATGGCTCATCAAAGCTGCCTTTTTACATGCCGATTGACATTGAGCTTTTGGATCCCCAAGGTCAGCCTATGGCGTTAAAGATCAGCGGTCAACCGGTGTCTTCGGTGTTGCACTTTAACGAAGCAGAGCAAACCTTTGTGTTTGATGACATCAAGGCCCAACCGGTACTCAGCATCTTGCGCGAATTTTCAGCACCGGTGAAGTTAGAACATCGACTTAGCGATGATGCTTTGCTGCATCTAACCCGTTATGCGACCAATGCCTTTAGTCGGTGGGACAGTGCGCAGACTTTAATTTATGGTCAAGTGTTGCGGTTGATGAATACCCCAGAGACAGACCAACCCTTGTTGTCACCACAGTTTGTTGCGGGCATGCGCGATGTGCTCAACAACACTCAGTTGGAACCCGCTTTTGTTGCCGAGTTTTTTAGCTTACCAACGGAGTCGGCTTTGGCTGAGATGATGACCGCAGTCGATACCGAACGGTTACACCAAGCGCGCCGAACCTTGGTGCAACAATTGGCACTGCAACTAGCGGGTGATTGGGAAGCTTGTTACCAATACTGTACTCGTGCTGAACAACAAGGTGAACAAGTCCGGGGCTACCGCCGCCTTAAAAACACTTGTTTGGGCTTTTTGGCTTGGCTACCTGAAGCCTTTGATACTTGGGTATTACCGCAATACGATGGCGCTGCCAACATGACCGATCAGATGGGCGCCTTACGTGCCATCAATCCATTGCCCCTACCGCAGCGGGATGTCCTGATGCAAAGATTTGAGCAGCAGTGGTTGCAAAATCCTTTGGTGATGGACAAGTGGTTTGCACTGCAAGCGACCACATCAACGAGCGATACTTTGGTTCGTCTGCAATCTTTGATGAATCACCAAGCTTTTTCTTTTAACAATCCCAATCGGGTGCGTGCTTTAATTGGTAGCTTTGTGATGCATAATCCATATGTGTTTCATGCAAAGGATGGCTCTGGTTATCAATTTTTAAAAGAACAATTAACGCAGCTGAATACGGTGAATCCGCAAGTAGCAGCTCGTTTGATCACGCCGCTGACTCAATGGAAAGCACAGCCGCCGGTCAAGCAAGATCAAATGAAGCGTTGTTTGGAGGAATTGCTCGCGCTCAAGAATTTATCCAAAGACTTATACGAAAAAGTGTCTAAATCTTTACAGCAATAAGCTTAAGAGAATAATATCGATGCAAGAGTATCGCTTTTATCTGCAAATAAGTTATTTAGCTTTTAAAAGTTATTATGATGATGTGGCGCATTATATTGAAGTGACCTCAGAGTGTGGTCAACTGCTGCGTATCCACGCGCGCCATTTTATTGGTTTTTTAACCCATCAAGGGATTCAGGGTTTGTTTGTGCTCAACTTGTCGGCAGAAGGTACGGTCGTGTCATTATCAAAGCAGATCGTGGCATGAATGTGCCAGTTAGATAAGATGAGCCATATATATGATTTAAAATGAGTGAAATGAAGGAAATTTACACTTTTTTGCATTAAATTTAAATAAGAAATATATCCTGAAAATGATAAGAGAATGTTTCTTCCAGCGATGTTTAAGGAAATATCATGGTCTTTGTAGATGCACCTGTTTCGGTTTTACTAGATAAAGTGTATGAGTTAATTCGTCAGCGGGTTGATCCTGACGATGTTGAAAAAGTGATTGATTTAGCTAAAATCGTGTTTCAAAATCTAGAAACAGAAGATTTAAACACGCGTAATGACAGCGATCTGTATGGCGCTATCTTGAGCTTATGGCACCAACTGAGCTTGGTATCTAGTAAAGAATCATATGTGAAGGTATTCAATCCTGAGCAAAAAAAACATAGTTGGCAATCGACGCATACCATTATTGAAGTGATCCATCCTGACATGCCGTTCTTGGTTGATTCGGTGGACATGGCCTTAAAACGCTTTGGTTTAACGGTGCACTTGTTGTTAAACAGCCCCATTAGTTTAAAGCGAGATGCCAAAAAAGCCATCAAAGAATTGGCTTATCTAGGCACCAACGCTAAACACAAAGAAAATTTAGCGGTGTTGTGGATTGAAATCAATCGACAATCCGATACCCAGATTACCAAAAAGCTCGAAAATGAAATCAAAAAAGTTCTCGAAGATTTAAATTGTGTCGTACAAGATTGGCGACCTATGGTCGATGCCATGGACAAAAGCATTCGTCAACTGCGTAAGAGTCGTTATCCTGGTAGTGACGAGGAGCTTGATGAAAGCATTGCTTTTTTGAAATACCTGAGCCAAGGTGGCTTCACGTTCTTAGGTTATCGTCGTTATGAGATCACGAAAGTCGATAGCCAGCTGATTTTAAAAGGCCTCGCCAATACTGGGTTAGGCATCTTAAAAAACGATATCTTCCATTCGGTGAATATTTCTGAGTTGCCAACCATCGGCCAAGACGACGCATTAGGCAAAAACTTATTGGTCTTAAATAAAATGAATAGCCGTAGCGATATTCATCGCGCTGAGAGTATTGATTATATCGGCATTAAGCGTTTCAATGAATTGGGTGAAGTGATCGGAGAAGATCGCTTTCTTGGTTTATATGCCTTAGGCATGTATCACACTCAAGTGACCCAAATACCCTTGATTAAAAGCAAAGTACAACGTATTTTAGATGCGAGTGGTTTGTATCCAGGCTCGCACGATTACAAGTCATTATTGCATATCTTAGAAACTTTTCCTCGAGATGAATTGCTTCAATCGAAAGAAAAAGAACTCATTCCGATGGTGAATGGTGTACTTAAAATTCAGGAACGCGATAAACTACGCGTTTTTATGCGCCGTGACCACTTTGGACGTTACCTCTCGTTTATGGTATACATTTCCAAAGAACGTTTTAACACCAAATTACGTAAAGACACGCAGCGATTTTTAGCCGCCTATTTTAAAACCCAAGAATACGTCGAGTTTGTGACTTACTTTACGGATTCTACCTTGGCTCGAACACATTACGTGGTTCGAGTTGATCACACCAATATGGACATCGACGTGAAAGAAATCGAAAATAACCTCAAAGAGGCTGCCCGACTCTGGGAAGATAAATTCATTAGCGCGCTTATTCATCATTTTGGTGAAGCGAAGGGGCGAGAACTGGCCACGTGTTATAGCCAAGTTTTTTCTAGAAGTTATCAAGAAGAGGTCTCTCCGAACACGGCTGTTTTGGATATTGAGCAGTGCGAGTCTTTAAATGCGGAACGCACCTTGTCGTTGTTGTTTTATCGACCTCAAGAAGCCACTGCGGACTCAGGTCAGGTACGCCTTAAGCTTTTTTCCAAAGACAAGCCAATTATCCTATCTGATGTGATGCCGGTGTTGGAAAACTTCGGCTTGCGTGTCATCAATGAACATCCGTATGAAGTAAAGAGCGCACGTGGTGATTTCTGGATATCGGATTTCTTTATGCAAATCACCGATATTCCCAACCAAGCCTTGATGGATCGCCAAGAATTGTTTCAAGATGCTTTGTACAAAGTTTGGAACAAAACCATTGAAGACGATGGTTTTAACTCTTTGGTACTCTCGTGCGGTCTGAGCGCCCGAGAAGTCTCGGTGTTACGGGCATACGCGCGCTATATGCGTCAGATTGAATCGACCTTTGGTCAATCTTATATTGTAGAAACCTTCAAGCGGCATTCAACGCTAGCCAGTTTGTTGGTCAAAATTTTTAAAGTTAAGTTTGAACTTGGTTTGAATGATCGCAGCCTTACCAAATATGCAGAGGAAGCAGAGGCACTGCTCGATAACGTCACCAGCTTGGATGATGATCGGATTGTGCGCCGCTATTTGGGTTTGATCTATGCCACCTTGCGTACCAACTTTTTCCAGCGTGATCAGGATGGACATGAAAAATCTTATATTTCCTTCAAGTTTTCGCCTGAACTGATCCCTGATATGCCGCTGCCATTACCAAAGTTTGAAATATTTGTCTATTCGCCACGAATAGAAGGGGTACACTTGCGGGGCGGTAAGGTCGCGCGCGGCGGCTTACGCTGGTCCGATCGCCGTCAAGATTTTCGAACCGAAGTGTTGGGGTTGGTGAAAGCACAACAGGTTAAGAACACCGTGATTGTGCCGGTCGGCGCTAAAGGTGGCTTTGTTTGTAAACAGCCGCCGACCAGTGGCAAGCGCGAAGATATTGCGGCTGAAGGCCAAGCTTGTTATCAAATTTTTATTCGAGGGTTGCTCGACATCACCGACAACATCATTAAGGGCGAGATTCAGCCGCCTGATGATGTGGTGCGTCACGATGAAGATGATCCTTACTTAGTGGTGGCAGCGGATAAGGGTACGGCCACCTTCTCAGATATTGCCAATAGCATCTCACAAGAATACAATTTTTGGATGTCCGATGCCTTTGCCTCTGGTGGCAGCAACGGTTATGATCATAAAAAAATGGGCATCACAGCTAAAGGTGCTTGGGAATCTGTTAAACGTCATTTTAAAGAATTTGGCATTGACTGTCAGAGCGTTGATTTTAGCTGTATTGGCGTGGGAGACATGGGCGGCGACGTATTCGGCAACGGTATGTTGTTGTCTAAGCACATCTGCTTGAAAGCCGCGTTTAACCACATGCATATTTTTATGGATCCCAGTCCGGATGCGGAAGCATCGTGGCATGAACGCCAACGCTTGTTTGAGTTGCCCGGCTCCTTGTGGACCGATTACAATGCGTCGCTGATTTCCAAAGGCGGTGGTGTGTTTGAGCGATCAGCCAAGTCGATTAAGTTGAACGAAGCGCTCAAGAAAATGCTGCACACAGATAAAAACTCCTTAACGCCAAATGAAGTGGTGCGACATATTTTAAAAATGCCCGCTGATTTGCTGTGGAATGGGGGTATTGGTACTTATTTCAAATCCACCAAAGAAACGCATTTGGATGTCGGCGATCGCGCCAACGATGCGGTGCGCATCAACGCCAAAGAGTTGAACGTCGAAGTCTTAGGTGAGGGCGGTAACTTAGGTTGTACTCAGCTAGGGCGGATTGAGTTCGCGATGCAGCGTGGGCGGATTAACACCGACTTTATTGACAACGTGGGTGGGGTGGATTGTTCTGATAACGAAGTCAACATCAAAATCTTGCTCAATGGCTTGGTCGATTCAGGTGATTTAACCATGAAGCAACGCAATCAGTTGCTGGTGGATATGACCGAAGAAGTCTCAGAAATTGTCCTGAAAGATTGCCGTAATCAAACGCAAGCCATCTCGATCTCCGAGAGCTTTGGCGTGGCGCAACTTAAAGAGCAAATACGTTTTATTCATCACCTTGAAAAAGAAGGCAAGCTGATACGCTATTTGGAGTTTCTGCCCAACGATGAAGAACTAGCGGAACGGATTGCCAGCGGCTTGTCATTAACGCGCCCAGAGCTATCCGTGTTGTTCTCCTACGCCAAAATGGTGCTTAAAGAGCAACTGAATTGCCCAGAAATAACCACCAACACTTATTTTATTGATAACTTATTGATTGGGTATTTCCCGAAACGGTTACAGCAGAAATACCAAGCGCAAATTAAACAACATGCTCTGTCGGGCGAGATTATCGCGACCTCTTTAGCGAATCAGATGATCAACGACATGGGTATGAACTTTGTGTACCGTACGCATGAAGAAACCGGCGCGCCGGTACATGAAATTGGTATCTGTTACGTGATCGGCCGAGATATTTTTGATATTCCAAGTATCGTTGCTGAGCTGACCAAAGCTGAGTCAACCGTGACCGCAGAGACGCAGTATGAGATCTTGTATAAATTAAGACGTAACACGCGTCGTGCAACGTATTGGTTGTTGCGGCATCGGGATCGGAGTATCTCCATTGATGAATCGGTCGCCAAATACCGTGAGACGTTTATGACGTTGAAGAAGGACATCAGCAGTTGGTTAATGGATGAAGAAGTCAACGCCACTGCGGAACAGGTCTATCGCTATGAACAAGATGGTGTCGATCAGAACATAGCCTTTCCCATTGCGAATCTCGGTCGTCTGTTCTCAGCCTTGGACATCACTGAAATCTCGCATGAAACCAAACATTCGATTGTCGTGGTCGCCGAGCTGTACTTTAAGCTCCGTGCCAAGTGTCAATTGTACTGGTTCTTGGAACAGATCAACGCCCAAGATGTCAACAACCATTGGCAAGCCTTGGCTCGGTCGGCATTCAGAGAAGAACTCGACTGGCATCAACGGGCACTCACCAATGTCGTGCTGAAAGATGTCGATGGCATTGCCAAAGCAGATGAGATGATTGATCAGTGGATGGAACGCAACCATCAAGCACTGTCACGCTGGAACCACATCCTCGCCGACTTCAAAATCAGCAACACCCATGAATTTGCCAAATTCTCGGTGGTGCTGCGTGAACTCAACCTCTTGGTCTTGCATTGCGTCGGCCAACTCAAAATGACTTAACGACCTCGATGCCGCTGCACTCAGTAGCGGCATCGCATCCATCACAAGCCGTTAAATTTGACTGATCAGCATGTGCTATCCAGCTGATTCAGATAAGAACATCCCTCAAACAGCCGCACCTTTTACGGTGACTTACATCGTACTGACCATACCAACGCAAATGCACAGCCCACAGGATGATTTGACCATGATCATGTCGCCACTTAAAATCGGATACGAGATTCTCCTTCTGCTTATATTAGATTGCGGCTGATTTTAGATTTTTTGCAACGGAGCCGTTTTTTGTGTTTTCTTTGACCAATTCTTGTTTGGTCATTCATGTCGGAAAATTTTTTGGATGCTTAAATTCTAGGCATATCGATGGGCTTTAAGTTATGGCTTTGGTAGGTCATGAAGTAGCTGTATAGGAGTATTAATTTTATTTCCCATTTGGGTAGTCAATTGGATGAGTGTCTTGGATTTTTTTTATTTATTGTCCGAAAATACTTGACCAGAGCAATTGCGTACAAAAATTTGTTGATGTATTGATATACGCTTATAGTCTAAAAGTGGGTAAGTGTCTTTGGATTGAGGCGTATAAAATCGGATGTCTAGGAATTTTTTACATTGTATCTTAACCTGATGAATTCCATCTTAATTTCTTATATAATTGAACCAAGTTTTAAACTACGGTCTTTTGACGTCAAACGCGAAGAAAAACATAATGTTACCAATTATAAATTCACTAACTAGAGTCTTACAAGCTGATGAGAGACTTGTAATTAATGGCAAAATGGCTAAAAACAAAGTTGTTGAGTTAGCTCTAAACCTTGATTCTTCAC
>JADHND010000057.1 GCA_016779685.1 Shewanellaceae bacterium
CTATGGTATTAAGATTATTTAAAGTCAGTTCATCGTTGTTCTTCACCAAATGCGTGTTGAAGGTTTCAAACAAAGTCGCTAAATGAGCGTTGTTGAAATCAATTACATACTTGGTGTCTTGAACCAATTTAAAATAGGTTTTAAATGACGTTTGAATGTTCTCAAAGAGCGTTTGATAAGTTTTAAAACGCTCTAATCTTTCATCTTGAAGCAAGGTGGGGTTGGTGATGTGGGTCAGCGCATCAATCACCGATTCAATCCGTGCCTGTACCTCAGTCACAGATAAATCTAAAGTGAGTGGCTGCGTACTTGAATCAGCTAACTCACCCACCGCATCGGTGGTTTTAAGATCGACAATCATGTTCGTATACAGCTGCCCTTGATCATATGCAGTTTGCAGCGATTGTGTGGTGACTTGACCATCGCAACCTGACATCCCAAAAACAGCCACGATGACGCTGGCTAAGTAGCTTTTCTTTATTCGAATACGCATTGTTTTTTTTGATTTATTTTTGGAACAAGTAGGATAAAACAATATATTCATATGTCAAGCAGGTTTGATTCTCTATATAAGATACAATATTGTTAAAAATATTTATAAAACTTGTAGTTAAAATGATCATTAACAATAAAAAAAAATTCGGTTAAAATAAATTGGTTACCAAGGCATCGGCTATTTTAAAAAAAATAGCTTAAAAACATTTTATTTAGTATGATGCCGCTTTATCCTTACAAAAATAACGACCATGTTCCCAAACTTAAAAACTTGGCTCCCCGTGTGCTGTATCCTGTCTGCATTAACAGCTTGTGGCCCCCAATATTCCCTATCTGAACAAGATTTACAGCACGCCCAAACCTTTGCCATTCAATATGACAGCGACAGTCGGATCCATCAAGACGTGCTCAAGGTTTGGTATGACGATGAGCGTACTATTGAGATTGCGTATGGCGTGAGACTGGCCAACAACAATCCCGAGTCCAAACCCAGTTTGTGGTTGAACTTCGGCGGTCCAGGCGCAGCGAATTTAAGCCTCTTTAAAAAAAACCTTAACAACAATGTTTATCCCACAGATTTGTTAAATAACTACAACATCGTGATCATTGAGCCTAGAGGCAGTGGCGGCAGCGGCTTAAGTGACTTTTTCTCGCAACACACCACCATCAAATCCTTAAGTGGCTATCACGATCTGCTGCGTATCGGGACGGAAGCGTTGGTACAAGATATGGAAAGTTTACGTGAACATCTCAATAACCATCCCATTCAAGGCATCCAACTGGAGATGGAGAGAATGCATCTCTTAGGCTACTCCTATGGATCTGTGGTCATGGCCAACTACACACACCACCATCCAGACAGAGTCCACGCCTTGATCTTAGACTCGCCTGCGCAAATCATGGCTACCTCCAAACCCACAGGTCCTGCCAGCATGAGTCCGGCAGACAGGAGCATCTCAGCAGCGCCAACAGCAACGTCTCTGGCTCCAAATTTGATGCTTAATTTCGTGCGCTGCATTGATTATGACTACAACATCTTCAAGTCAACGCAATCAGGCCAAACTCAGAAACAACCCATCACCAAAAGCAATTATTTTTGCCAAGCGTTGGCACCTTGGTATGAACCCAAACACATCTTTCATCTCAAAGAGTCCAGCGTTTTGGCTGATCGCAGCCCCAACCCTCTGCTGGTATCGTCTGAAGAAGACAGCACCACCCCACACCAGTGGGCGCTTGATGTCAAAAATAAGCTCATTAGTGATGCTTATTTTATCAAAATCAATAAACGCGACCAACACGGCATCAGTTTTAGAAATATCACGAGCTTAGACACCCGTTGTATCGTTCCCTATTTGAACAGGCCATCTACATTTGAGGGCTGCGGTACTACCAACACCCGCTTAGATGAAAACAACAACATTGCAATCACGCTGCTACCCTGAACCGCTATTGAAAAAGGCTGCTACGGCAGCCTTTTTTAATCCAACCAGCTTAATAACGATGCTGCCCCATATACATGATACTTTCATAGTGCAGCCGATCTTGTTTATAGGAATCTCGATATCGCTGTTGTTGAATACCTGGCGTCACCTCCATCAACCGACCTGAATGCAACAAACCTTTGGTTAAATCAAAATACCGTGAACGATCCATCACCCCTATGACAGGGATCTCATCATCGTGGGTCGCTTGATACAGAGCCGAATTATCCGCATCGATTTCAAAAAAATCATACAAGCCGCTTTTGGTGTCATACACGGCTCGCAACGACAAGATCTCCGCCCCTTCCGGCAGATGATACTCAGCACGACTGCCGAGCGAATGCCCTAGATAGCGGACTTTTTGCCAAGGTGTTAAGGGATCATCGACCACCAACCGATAAACTTCTCCGGCGTACCGATACCGCAAGGAGACATATACCGTCTCACGGGTTTGATTGTCCAACAGCAACTTGTGATAGCGTACCCGCTCATCAGGTGCATCTGAACGCAAATGGGGCAACTGATACAGGATTTTTTTATCATCGCGCAACGTCGGCTCAATCGGCGCGGTACCGATTTGATAACTGGGAACATTGGCAGCACATAAATTGGGCGTTACCTTAAAGTCAGCCGCTTTTTGACCTTGATCCAACCGATAACACAACATGGCACCCCCTTCCACCAAATAATCCAGCAACATGCTCTTATCTATGGTACGACTCGGGTTACCGCGATTGCGCACCGACTTGGTGGTCGAAAAAATGATCGCCTCCAAGGTATGAATATCACGATGCAAGGTCACTTCAGTGGTGTCTTCAGCCGGTAAACTGATTTCAGTGATACTGCCATCATTGAACTGTAACTTAGCCGTACCCACTTCCCAAGTGGCATTCGATAAAAACAAACTGGTGGGTGGGATCTTGGTTTGAGAAGCTGTGTTGTCGGTCGTGTTCTCAGTGCCATTGTCATCGTCTGCTTGTTTATCCGCCATCCTACGCTCAATCTCGTCTACATAAGCCTCTTTTAAGGTGACATAACGCGCTAAAGTCTCAGCAGACAACACATTGCTTTTGATCGAGCCTGCATTTAATCGCACATAGCGGGTACTGCCACCCGTCTCGGTGACGCCATGGATCAACAGATGCCCCGTGGTGTTCTTAATATTCACGATCAGCTTCTGATCATTGGCTTCAATCACCACCTGACCTTCCTCTTGACGCACCACCGCGCTCCCATCAAAGTCCAACCCTTGTAGGTGCATCACCCAGAAAGTATCCCGCAAGCCCCCTTCTAGCTGCACTTGCACTTTTTTAGCTAAAAGTGGATTCTCTGTTTGCTTCGACTGACCTTGCAACGCGCGGCGCTGAAAAAAATCACTGTTGAAGCTGTAATACTGATCGGCTGCTTGATCGGCTTGCAACCGATAAACCATGGTGTGTAAAGTCGGTACCATCCACGGCTCCACCAACAACATCAGCTCTAAAGCCCGCGGCGGCAACACCACCCGCACCACAGTTTGTTGATGCACCTGTGGCTGCTCATGCAAGAGCTGCGTCAGATGCCGGTTCTCCTGCATAAAGAAATAAGGTTTGAACACCGAGTACAGATTTTTTTCAAGCGACAAAGCCAAGCTAGCCCCCAATTGAAAGTTTTTGGCATAGACCCCACCTTTTTTAGTGGTGATCACGCGCCGCTCCCACGGCACCGTATATTTGGGCTGCGCCGGCAACAACAAGGCCATCACGTCTTCGCTGGCAATGGATTTTTGCACAGATGGTTTGGTTGCGCCTGCTTCTGGAACATGCTGTTGTTGATAGATATGGCGATAAGGGCGATCTTTAACGTCCTCTTTCCCAGTATTTTTCCCATGTTTGAGCCAATGCTCCCGTACATTCACCAAACCTGTCATCAATTGATCACGCTGATCCATGTGTGGCAGATGCAAAGTACCTACTTGTTGTATTTGAACCTGTGATTGCCTTAAATCAATGGTCTGTGCCAATAGATCCGCATCTTTGACCATGACCAAAGTCGGTATCCCTGTCAGATTATTCAATTGAGCAAAGGGCGAATGGCGCTCATATTCAACAAAATACTTGTGATAAAGTTGATGGAAGAACAAATGGGTTTTTTCCGTTTGATCCATTTTCTCATAACGTTTACTGAGCCCATATTCTATGCTCACGGCAATGCTGCTAAAAATCGCCAACGGCAACAGTGCAGGCACCACTTCCGATAGTTCAAAAGTATACGCCGTGATCGCATATCCCAAACTCACCATCGACCGTGTAATCAAGCCCGTGGCTTTCGCTGTCTCATAGTTCTTTTCAGCATAGGTACGTGCATAGTTGCCACTGTCTAACTCATATATTGCATAAGCATTGGCCAATACATTCATCGCAACACTGTATTTTAATGTGGAGATGGCTTGCATCAATTTACCGGCCGTACTGGGATCAGCAGCGCGCACCGCTTCACCAATGATCTCGGGATCAATGACATTCTCAGTTAATTCGGTCACGCCATTGTTCAAAATCGCATTGACCCCAGCCGCATCTATGCCGTTTACATCGACCACAGGGATATCGATAGCCACAGCAGATGACACATTGGCTAAACTCACCCCTAAGATCAAACCCCATAACCCTCGTAAACAGACAGATTTACCCTTGTTGAGCGACATCCAATCACCTACCTAACCAACACTCTATTTATGTTGTATCGGAAGGAATCATTAAAAATAAAGCTTTGGTGAACTTCCTTTTATGCCAGTTTATTGATATTGATAACGTTTATATTTAAGCGTATTTTTTATTTATTTTTTTATGATGTATTTTAATTTATTTTTTTATTTTATATATTCATTTTATTTATTTTAAATATTTATTTTATGTATTCCTTTTATTTTATATATTCCTTATGCCTTTTATTTTTTATATTTAATGTATAAACCTAAGTGCAAGGTTGTTGAACCATACGAATCGGCTAAGCACATGATACAACCTATTCCTGATATCGAATCACATTGCGCATAAGATGGACTCTGTCAACGCTGCTTTAACCTAGATTTTTCGAGCATGGCAAGCGATTGCCGGACTGGGTGATCAAATTGACCGTTCTTGGTTTACCCAGACCTAAAAAAAGACTAGAATAACCTAGTAACACCTAAAATGTGTCACCAACTTAGGTTTATCACAGGTATCCATGTATTAACCACGCAAACGGAATTAAGCATGTCGAAGAAGAAAGAAAACTACTTAGTTGTGAGTGATAACTTACCTAAACACATTAAAAAAGGACATCAGTTGGTGTTCAGTCGGCAAGATTTGACCGCTCGCGAAGCAGACATGTTTGCTTTGATGATCGCGCATATGACGAGCCACGACTGGAAAAACAAGACACCACAGTATCAGTTCAGTGCCCAGCAGCTATCCGATTGGTTAAAGATAGATTCGAAGCACATTGGTAGCAACCTCAGTCCAGTGGCCAACCGGCTTGCCAGTCGCAAAATTGGTATCAAACAAGAGTTTGAGCACAAGGACACTGAGTTTGATTATAAACCGTTGTTTAAACACATTGCCTATAAGAATGGCACCTTAACCATGGTGCCCAATGACATGCTCAAATCAGAGTATATTGCGTACAATCAAGGTTTTGCGCTGATTAACACCTACAACTTTTTTAACATCAAAAAAGAATATTCCAAGCGTTTGTATGAGATTCTAAGTCGATTTAAAGACAGTGGCACGCAAGTGCAACCCTTAACCATTCAGGAACTCAAAGGCTTGTTTGGTTTGCTCAATGAAGCGGGCAAGTTAAAGAAAGAAAAAAGTTCTTTTAACAAGACCAGTGTCTTCATGCAACGTTGTATTCGCGACAGCATTGATGAACTGGCCAACCACCCAAGCACCCAAGAAGAGATCCGCTTTTTAACCAGTGAAAAAGGTGAACTGGGTTACGAACTGCAAAAGCAAGGCAATGCGATCATCAGCATTCGATTCCTGTATGAATGGATCAACCAGCGTTCCAAAAAGACAGAAGACGCCGACTCCCCTGCTCTACTCGAAGCCTCGACGACCATCGATTCAGAATAAACCAGGCGCTGAACCTGCAACCTTTGGTCTGTGGGTCATTTGCTTTGCCTATTTTCATCCCCCCACACGCTCATACCAGCAACGGCTGCGATCACCTCGGCTAAAAGTTCATAACACATTTTAGGTGTTTATGTGCAAAGCGTATCTTCATTTAGATCACATATTTTAGGTGTTGAAGTTTCAAATGATCACATATTTTAGGTGTTGGCAGGCGCAAAGCTACATTTTTTAGGTGTGACGCCAAAGTCCGTACCCATCGACTTAAATACGCTTTTTTCACCGGGTTTATGCTGCAAAAAACACCCAATCCAACTTGGATCGTTTAAAAAACAAACTAAAGCGAACAAAAAAAGACCGCTTTAGGTTTAACGCCCGATTTTTTGATCACACATTTTAGGTGTAACAAGCATTGTTCATTACATATTTTAGGTGTGCAACCCTATTTCGATCACATATTTTAGGTGTCAAAGACCATCTTTATGACACATTTTAGGTGTGAAGGGGCTTTTCGATCACATATTTTAGGTGTCAGAAGGGCGTTTGTTACACATTTTAGGTGTCAAGCGGTATTTCGATCACATATTTTAGGTGTCAGTGGGTGTTTTTTAACCGAAACTGACGCTTTTAGCCTGTCATTGGCTTGAAAATCGCCTTGATCAGCATCAGAACCTAGGCGTTATCGTCTCAAAAATAGCGCAACACCTAAAAAATGTGTCATCATGTAGGCAGCAGAATTGATGGGTATTTAACCAAATCGAGGTTGGGTGCAGCTTGTACACATGCGCTAAGATTAGGTCTCATTGATTAAAAAATAAGCATTGAATTTGTTGTTTTTTTAAGCAATTAGAAGGTCAAGTTATTCATGAAGTTATCCACATTTCATACACAGACACCTAAAATATGTAGCCTCTACACCTAAAATGTGTAACATGCACACCTAAAATGTGTGGCATGCACACCTAAAATGTGTAACGAACACCCTCATTCCAACCTTAAAAAACAACAACTTACGAACCCCTATAGATCTTATAGTTTTTTATAGATCTTTATAGGTTATTATTAGGCCTGTGGATATGTGGATAACTTTGAAAACACATCAAAGTTTGTTGTCATTTTTTTTGATCTGAAATCAACCTCTTCTGAAACAATCTGATCGACCAATCCAAACAAATTTTAACAACTGATCAACATTCGAAGAGTTCAATCCAAAATCGAACATTTGATAAACTTTAAACAACAAAGAGATCATTGACTGGTACAAGAACTTCTTTTTTTTTTGCAAAGCATCTCGATCTGATTCAATTCTCTGAGTTCATTGACTTTCAACTTTGTATGAGCAACCCAGTCTTTGCTAGACTAAAAGACAGCTGAAACCTATTTTTGAAAAACATCAGATTCATTGAACAAATGTTTTCGATCCATCGTTGATCTGAATTAAGATCGATTCAATCAACATCGCTAAGCATGCCTGAATGCGTTTCTAAAAGACAATCAACCCAAAACATGAACCATCGTATACCCCAACTCTTTTTGACCGCTTAAAACGCTGCTTAAGAATTTTAAGCAAACCTAGTTTACTACCTAAGCAATCATTCAAAATGGTTTCGCTAGAACAAAGCTTTGGTGTGGAAATACCGCCAAGAACAGTTGATGTGTTTTAACGTGAAGCTATCTAAAACAAATTCTAATCAACTTTATGACATTGACCCAAGCAACCCTAGAGGGTAACTTGTTATCGTTTCTTAAAATTGATTTGACGCATTTTTTGCTATGCAGCAACACATGACATGACGTCGCTTGAATGGATTCCACTGTTGTTGGCTTAAATATAGAACGTTGGATGTCTATTTATTTTAGCAACTTTGTTTGTATTTTTTATTATTTATTTGAATGACAACAATAACAATAAAATATATTTTTAGATGTGTTTTAAATTTATTTATTTTTTTATTTTAAAATCACTTAAAAATAAAAAAACGGCTTTCGTAAGCCGTTTTTTGATAGGGTTAAGTTTAATTATTTATTGAAGGAAATCTTGAATGATTTTTTCTCGAAATGCTTCATGTTTATGATGATTGTTGGTGCCTGTCAAAAAGGCATGCCAAGTACATGCCTTGGGTTTTTTAGGATCAGGTATCTCAAAGTCATAATCACTGGCAACCATTTTTTGCAAACCAATTAAACTGTGATCCAACGTTAACCAAAACGGATCCGTGCCTGAAGTCGGTTTACACTGAGTTGGGTTGGTTTCACAAGTAGTTTTTGCTGCCATTAAATCATTGCTGATCACCGTGTCGCCAATCATTTCAAAGATGGTTACATCGGTTTTTTGTTCTTGTTGCATGGCGCGTTGTAAAGCATACAAATGACCAATTGGTTCGCCTTGATCTAAGACACTGGCTGCATTTTGTGTGAATTTTTGTTTCAGTTGGACTTTCATCTGATCACGTTTAAGACCTTGGTATTGCTCAGGCACGCTCTTATCGACGAAGGCATCGAAGCGATCCCTTAATTGAGGCGAATACATCAGCATATTGGACAAGCCTGCCCCTGGGGCAAACAACAGGCTCTTTTGCAATGCCAACTTGGGATCGAGGTGTGCGTAAGTGGTGACTTGAGTCCCCGTAATGGCGCCCAGTGACAAGCTCATTAAGCTGATGTTGTCTGAATCAAATATGGTTTGGCCTTTCTCTTGATATGTGTTCAGTGCTAAGCGTAAAGCGAGGTTATCGATACTGGCTTGACGCAGTTGATC
>JADHND010000058.1 GCA_016779685.1 Shewanellaceae bacterium
AGTTTAAATCAGTCAACTTTATGCGTGGACGCTCTATTCAAAATTCATTTGTATTTCTGGATGAGTGTCAAAATCTAACCGCTTCACAAATTAAAACCATCGTTACTCGGATGGGGGAAGGTTCAAAATTAATTTGTAGCGGTAATTTAGCGCAGATTGATGCCAACTTCCTTACTTCTGTGACCTCAGGTTTAACCTACATTGTGGAGCAGTTTAAGGATTTTGATGGCAGTGCTAATGTTTATTTGAAAGGTGTTCAACGCTCAAGGTTAGCGCGCTTTGCCGAAGAACATTTATAATCAATCTTGATAGATGCAAAATTGGGCAAGTATTCGCCCAGTTTTGCGTTGCATCGATCTCATATTTGATTTGATCGTCACCCACTTCTCAATGATAAGCAAGTCTGGACTTGGCAAAAAACAATCTTTTAAGTTAATTTGTTGTTATTTAATAGTAATCTTATTGTATAAATGATATGATGATACTGATTTTTTCGCATTAAGAAGTTGTTTGTATAGACGTTTATCATGAGTTACTTAAATCACCATTCGCTGGAACACATCGATAATTTATTGTTAGAGTTTTCTATTTATAAACGTTATAAAAGGGCGGTGGTACTCACCTATTTTTTTGTTTTTGTGATCGCTTTGCTTTGCGTCGTACTGTCTTTTGCTTATCACCGTCATGTTATGATCAAGGCGCATAAAGCACAAGTGGTGCGTTCAGGTGAACAGTTGGATTCAGTCTTGGTTAAACATGCGCGGATGTTGCAGTTATTACAGCAGGCTTCGCTGGAATCTTTGCACGTGACACATAGTTTTGATTTGAGTCAATGGAACCAGCATCCTTATGATGGCTATCGGTTGTTGGTACCAGCGGTAGGGCGAGGTTTTTCGTTGATCAATGAAGCGAGTATTTTAATCGAAGACAATGCTCATCAACATCCTTTGTATGCACCTTTAATGCAAGTTAATCGGCATTTGGCTTCGGTTTTGCCTAAGGTCTCCATCATCTCGCCGTTGATTCAATCTGCCTTCTTTATCTCCGATATCGGTATAAGTTATTATCCACAGCATGATGGCGTGCACCTACGCAAAAAACAGCAGCGTCTCATGAATACCTCGATTTATCGCCTGTTACAAAAACAACACAAAAATGATGTGCAATGGTACCTAGACCCTGATTCTCATAACATGATGGTGGCGATGAATATTGTTCATGAGGGGCATTTTTTGGGCGTTATCTTCTTTGAGTTGGACGTATATTTGTTGTTGAAAGAAACCTTTAATGATTTGTCTTTTAGTAGCAAGAGTTTGTTTTTAGACGATGAGCAGCGTGTCATTTGGGACAATCTGAGTTTACCTCAGGAAAAAATGAATCAGTTGCTGAGCACTATCCACTTTTCTAAAGAAGCCAACATCCATGACTCTCTGTTTTCTCAGCAGGCGTTTTTTGTCCACAAGGTCAACTTATTCCCAATGCACTGGACCTTCGTGGTGATGGAAAAAAACGGTGAGCTGTTTGATAACTTGGGCTATTTGATGCTGTTGTCTTTTATTATGGGATTGTGTGTGTTGTTGCTGGTGGTTAGTTTTGTGCATATGGTGATAGGCCACGCCTTTATCAATCCTGCTATCAAATTGTTGTCACATTTAGAAGAATGTGCCAAGGAGCCAGTGCTACCGCCACTTAATATATCATCAGAATGGCAACCTTGGTTCAAGTTAGTCAGTCAAATCTTTCGAGAACATCAAAAAAATACCATTAATTTATCCAATCAAAACAAAAGGCTGGACAAATTAGTGGTTCAAAGAACTCAAAAATTAAAGGAAATTAATGCTCGGCGTGAACGTGATTTTGCGTTGTTGCGTTCTCTCATTGATTCGATACCCGATGCCATTGTTTTTAAAGACAAGCAGGGCAAGTATCTGGGCTTTAACAAAGCTGCGCAAGTGATGCTAGGTATTTCAGAGCACCATGCCATTGGTTCCGATGCGGCATATTTTGATCACAATGAACAACAAGCGGATAAAGTGCTGCAAGAAGAAGAGTCTATCTTAAGAAACCATACTTCGTGCCGTTATCAAGAATGCATTCAAGTGGGGCATCGAGTGGTCTGGATTGATGTCCATAAGTTTCCGTTTTATGACCGTCAAGGTGATCTGCAAGGGCTGATAGGGATGTGGCGTGACATTACTCGAGAAAAGGCTTCCTCGGAACAACTGAGGTTGTCGGAAGAGCGCTATCATTTAGCAATGGATGCAGTAGAAGATGGGTTATGGGATTGGTATTTGGATAAAGACAAATGGTTTTGTAATGCCGCTTTTTATACGATGCTTAACTATGAAGCCTTTAGTTTTGATTGGAACAATGATTTTTTACAGACCTTAGTGCACCCCGATGACCGAGATATTCGTGCGGCAAAGTTAGCGCACTTGCTGAATCATCCGCAAAGTGATTACGCAGTTGAATTTCGAATTCGTTGTCAAGATGGCCACTATATTTGGATTTTAGCCCGCGGTCGAGTGGTTGAATTTAATGAGAAAGGGCGCCCACAACGTATTATTGGAACCCATAAAGACATCACTCAGCACAAAGAAAGTGAAGTAGCCTTAGTTGAAGCAAAACAAGAAGCTGAGTCGGTGAGTCTTTATAAAAGTCAGTTTTTAGCGAACATGAGTCATGAGATCAGAACCCCTATGAATGCGATGTTAGGCATGTTGCAATTGATCAAACAGACCACATTAAACGTACAACAGCAAGATTATGTCGAGAAGGCAGAGCGTTCAACCAATTCCTTATTGGCAATTGTTAATGATATTTTAGACTTCTCTAAAATTGAAGCAGGTAAATTAGATGTTGCCCAAGAGAAATTCTCGGTTCATGATGTGCTGCAACAAGCTGCTGAACTGTTGGCTTTGTCTTCGCGTAAGCCACAGGTTGAGTTGATAATCGATGCCGATATACCACTTGATTTACAATGTTTAGGCGATTCACTGAGACTAGGACAAATTCTTAATAACCTCTTGGTGAATGCGATTAAGTTTACAGAGTCAGGATTTATTGAATTGGGATGCCAGTTGCTTAATATAGATGCTAAGATAGTGACCTTAAAGTTTTGGGTGCACGATACAGGCATTGGCATGTCGGAGCAGCAACAAAAAAATCTGTTTATTGCCTTTTCACAAGTAGATGGTTCTACCACACGCCGTTTTGGTGGTACAGGGTTGGGTTTATCAATTAGCCAAAATTTGGTTGAATTGATGGGCGGTCAGATTAAGGTCAATAGCCAAGAGGGAGAAGGTAGTGACTTTAGCTTTGAGATACCATTTAAACTGATCTCATCGCCTTCAGCCACAACGGAAGCGATACCACTCAAAGACAACAAGCAAACGCAAGTGCTTATTTTGAATACAAATTTACGCTTTCTTGATGTGTGTCAAAGGTATTTTAAGCGGCTAGGATGTTTGGTTGACGGTACGCATGAACCCTCAACTTTTTTATTTACGACCAAAATTAAACAACCCTTGGTGGTGGTCATGGATGAAGCTGATATCACTTCATCCTCAGTGCTCGATGCGTTGCATCAGCAAGTGCAGCGTGGAGAGCTAAAAGTTCGGCCTTATTTGCTGATATTGAGTCATCAACAACAACCATCGCCAGCGAACTGGCCTGCCCCTCAGTTTTTACATAAACCATTGTGTTTAACAGACATCCGAACAGCGCTATTGATGCTAGATAAACACCCGCATCCACAGCGGGTACCTGTGGAAGCTCCTCAGGCGACAATGCAGCCTCATGCGTATCGGGTGTTGCTGGTGGAAGACAATATCATCAATCAACAAATCGCCAGCGAATTGCTCAGAAAACAGGGGTACACGGTTGAAATTGCTGACAATGGTAAGCAAGCGCTTGATATGGTGTCTCTGCATAGCTACGATGTGGTGCTTATGGATATTCAAATGCCATTAATGGATGGCTTTTCGACTACGATTGAACTCAGAAAGTATTTTTCGAAAGTTGAATTGCCAATCATTGCTATGACGGCGCATGCGATGCAAGCTGATCGGGATCGAAGTGTTCAAGTTGGTATGAACGATTATGTGACCAAGCCTTTTAAGTTAGATGAACTGCTGGCTAAGCTCATTAAAGCTATTCAAACGCCAGCTTAAATAAATTCTGGTTTTTTTCGGCCTCTTAGGTTGAGATTTTAGATTTTATTTCATAAAATAAAGTCTTATTTTTCTACAAATTAACGCATTTGATTTATGCTTAAAGGTAGAGGAATTAGATATTCAGGGCAATGTTCTAAGGAAGGAGCGTTATTCATGGACGATTCGATGAATTCATGGTTAGATCGCAAGCATGAAATGCTGAGACAAGGGAAAGTTTTAAAAAAATTTCGGAAAGAAGCTCAGCTGACGCAAGAAGTTCTGGCCGAAAAAATAGAAATATCGGTTCGGCATTTGTCTGATATTGAGAATGGCAAATCTGATCCCTCATTGACGATATCGCGACGCTGGTTACGGGTTACTGGTGGCATTGATTTACCCAGTGCTCAGGTTTTATGGACGGAAGAATATGTTTGACCAGAGGCAGGTAATATCATGAAGATCGGCGATAAACAAAACACGGGCTCGTATCAATCGTCGGGGCAATCGCACCCGATGCGAGCCAAAGCAACAGAGGCTGGTATCCCATCGGATACTCAAGAACCTGAACTTGATAAGGTGACTTTGTCCAATGACGCTGAAGAGCAGCCAGATAAAAAGCCGAAGAATGCTTCAGCCTTATCAAAAAAAATAGCCTTATATATTCAAAATCAAGCCTTAGTATAGTGTCTTATGGGTGGCTCTATTCGTTAAACAACACCACATAAGCAATTTCACAGTTTTTGCTTTTCTCTTTTATTCGTATTTTTATTTCTCGGCCGGTATTAAATGCGGTTAATAGACTTAGATAAAGTTGTTCTTTATTCTCTGCGGTTGGACTAACCGTAAAGTATTGACCAGAAACGGCATTACAATTCGCTTCTGATTCATCGTCATCGGTACTGACAAAAATAGCCCCAGTCGCTTTTGTGTATAAAATATTCAGGGTACTGGTGCAGCCCCAACTGCTACAATCAGCTACAGCTAGACTCGGTAGCGCTGCTATCAGAAACACTAAAAAACGCATGATGATTACCTTCGAATGAACCTCTTTTAATCAACATCGACATAGGGAAAATTTTCTTAAGCTCGATCAATGGTATTGGTTGCTTTTGAAGTCTCTGCTGCCCTCGCACTTCAGAGAAAAAACATACCTTGTGCTTATCTTTAAGGATTTTTTGTTCACTTTTTTTTTATCCATCCTGTACCAAAAAAAAAAATAGATATTTGTTTCTTATTGATTTTAAAGCAAAAAAAAACCTATCAAGTCGAAACAAAATAGGTTACAATCGATGACGAAATAAAAAAAACATAAAATAAAACAAAGCGGACTGTTTACAGCCTCACATTGTGTGATCTGTGGCAGTCAAAATTTACAAGCTTGGATTCCTTGCTCATTGAGAAGCAACAACAAATAACGACAGGGTAATCTACCAGCTCAAAAATTTTAGGTGTGTTATGAATAAAGTTGCAACAACATCGACAGAGCAGTTAATTGAGAACAGTGATGTCAGTTTAACGGATAAATTCAACAAAGACGATGTATCGTGGATACTGAGTTTGTTTGGCACAGCGGTAGGCGCAGGTATTTTGTTTTTACCTATGAGTGCTGGTTCTGGTGGATTTTGGCCGCTTATCTTAATGACACTGTTGATTGGCCCTATGTGTTATTTTTCTCACCGTGGCTTGATGTTGTATGTTTTGTCTTCCTCGAAAAAAGATGCCGATGTCATCGATGTTGTACAGGAGTCATTCGGCGTATCTAAAGCCAATATGATTGCTTTATTGCATATTTTTGCATTTTATCCAGTGCTGTTGATTTATGGCAATTCGCTTACCAACACCATAGAAAGTCTATTGATGAATCAGTTGCATTTCACGCGTATGGTTGACGGTGTGGAGATCTCTATGGTGCCGCGGTGGCTGCTGTCTGGGGTGCTGATTAGTGGCATGATTTTTGTCATGTACTCCGGCAAACATATGATGTTACGCTTAGCGAAGTTTTTTGTTTACCCTCTGATTGTGATTTTATTTAGCTTGTCGATTTATCTTATTCCGACATGGCGTATCGATGCGTTTAGTTTGCAGCAGATGCCGAGCCTATCAGATCTACTGATATATACTTGGTTAACCATTCCTGTGTTGATTTTTGCATTTAACCATTCACCTTCTATTTCGTCGTTTGCGGTCGCTCAGCGGCAACGCTATGGTGAAAATGCAGCGTTAAAAGCAGATAGAATGGTGCGGGTTGCTTCGTCTATGCTGTTGGTTTTTATCATGTTCTTTGTCTTTAGTTGTGTGATGAGCTTAGCACCGGAGCAGTTATTAGAAGCGAAAAATGCAAATTTAACTATCTTATCCTATTTAGCGAATGTGTATGACAGCCAGATCATCAATATTTTAGGTCCGATGGTGGCTTTTGTCTCGATTGTATCCTCGTTCTTTGGCCATTACTTAGGCGCTCGAGAAGGCATCGTCGGTATGGTTAATCGTGTTGGTGTCAATTATTTACATGTTTTAACTGAAAAACGTATTGATTTGTTTGTGGCGTGGTTTGTCGGCATCACGGTGTGGTCGGTGACTCAATTTAACCCCAGCGTCATTGACTTGATTACCAAGTTGGGTTCTCCAGTGATGGTGGCACTGCTGTACTTCATGCCGATGTACGCGCTTTATAAGACACCTGCGATGAAAAAATATCGTAAGCAATGGAGCAATAAGTTTGTGATATTGATGGGTGTACTGGGTATGACATCGATTATATACGGTATGTTTGTAGGTAACTAAGCAACGATTAGACAAAAAAAACTGTGCTAAGCACAGTTTTTTTTTACAAGCAATTTATGAAGACGACAGCGTATCTGGATCTGCTGGTGCCATGGTTGTTGGTTGCTGTTCTGCCAGGGCTTGTTGGAGTGCTTGTAACCTCAAATGCATGTGCTCTAACATTTTTTGTTGCTGTTCAAATTCTTCACGACTGACAAAATCTAACTTGGTCAATTGTTGTTGTAGAATTTGCTTGGCTTTTTGTTCGAATGCTTGGGTGGTTTGTTGGAGTTGAGGCGGAATCACTTGCCCCAGTTGTTGGGCAATCTTTTCGAGGGTGCTGTTGTTGATCATGTGAAATCCAAATGATGAATTAAAGATTCAATGATAAAAGGGTTGGATATGATAAGCAAGAGGGAATATGGTCGGTGATGAGGGATTCGAACCCCCGACCCTCTGGTCCCAAACCAGATGCGCTACCAGGCTGCGCTAATCACCGAAAGTTTGGGGTGACTGATGGGACTTGAACCCACGACGACCGGAATCACAATCCGGGGCTCTACCAACTGAGCTACAATCACCACAGAGAAACACTTCAACAAGACCGGTCTGGGTGTACGCCCAAGAGGATTCGAACCTCTGGCCTCACCCTCCGGAGGGGTGCGCTCTATCCATCTGAGCTATGGGCGCTCAATATATCTAGACGACATTCTGTTTCAGTGGGTGCTATCATAATGCCATGCACATGATACGTCTAGTTTTTTTTTAAAAAAAACGCTTGTTTGGTTAAAATTTGACTAATTTGGTGTTTTAGGTTTCGATTTCAGCATGGCGCGGAGTTGTACTAGATTCGTTTGGCCACATTGTTGATTCTCTAATTGACTGCGCTTTGGCTTGGTGTCTTGCCAATTTACATGCGCATTATCGAGTTCGGTTAAGAAACGACTGGGGGTGGTGGTTTGGAAATCACCAAATTGTTTTCTGGTTTGACAATGGGTGAGATATAAAGCACGTTGAGCTCGGGTAATGCCTACGTAAGCCAAACGTCTTTCTTCTTCGATATTGTTGCTATCAATACTGTTCTGATGGGGCAGGATCCCTTCTTCCATGCCGACCATAAAGACATAAGGAAATTCTAAGCCTTTGGCCGCATGAAGCGTCATCAGATGAACCTGTTGGCCATTTTCTTCTTGATCTTTATCCAACATATCTCGAAGTAGCATCCGTTGAATGGCTTGGTTAAGCGACATGGGTTCATCATGGTGGCCTTGCAGCAGTTGTTTCATCCAACGCATCAACTCACGGATGTTTTTAAGGCGCATCTCTGCTGCTTGAGGAGAATGGCTGTTGTCACGAATGTGTTGTTCATATTGAATATCTTCAAGGAGTTGCTTGAGTGCCATTTCACCTTGGTCTTGTTCGCCCATCTTAGTCAGTGTGTTTATGGTTTGGCCAAATTGAAGCAGGGTATGATAAGCCGTCGCATCTAAAACATGACGTAGTCTTGGATCAAAGCAGGTTGCCATCAATGAGAGTCCCCATGTTTGAGCTGCGGTACCTAATTTAGCTAGGGTAGCAGGACCGATTCCACGTTTCGGAATCTGTACGACCTTTAAAAAGGCTTGGTTGTCATCATGATTTAACAGCAGGCGCCAATAGCTGAGGAGATCCTTGATTTCACTGCGATCAAAAAAAGACATACCACCACTCATTTTATAGGGCACTTTATGGTGGATAAGGGCTTTTTCAAGCGTTCTTGCTTGGTGGTTGCTCCGATATAAAATGGCATATTGACCTAATTTGGTACTGTGTACTAATTGGTGACGAATAATTTCTGCTGTGACACGTTGCGCTTCGTGTTCTTCATTAGGCATGGCGATAACATG
>JADHND010000059.1 GCA_016779685.1 Shewanellaceae bacterium
CAAATGCAATTAGGGTTAAAATAGGTACATTGAGCCAGCCAGCATAAAGGCATATCAATAGCGTTATGGTCAAGCCGACACTAACAAACCGTGAAGAGGTTAAGATACGGAGTGGATGGAACTGATCGGTTAACACACCTCCGTATAAAATAAAAAAAGCTCTGGGCACACTCATGATGGAAAGCACCAACCCGACCTGCAACGGATCGCCCGTTAGATTCAAAATAAGCCAAGGTATGGCGACCAAAGACAATTGATCACCGATAGCGGTGATGACAGCGCCCGACCATAGGTATTTAAAGTTTTTATTTGAAAAGAGGGAAGTAGATTCGGTTGAGGCGGGCATGTTGATCGTAGCAGCGATAAAAAAACAAGACAAACATGATAAAGCAAAAGCGATGCAATGCATACAACGAAAATAGTAACCTACTTGAGGCTTCATGTTACCAAAAAGAAGAACAAAAATGCCATGCAACAGCCTGTTTCAAAAGGTTGAGTGCGATATGGTTTTTTGGGTTTAAATAGAATTTTAAATTGGGAAGCTTGAAAGCTGATTTTGTAGCGTGTTTTTTTTGCTTGATATCGGATTGGTTGCGGGAGCCGGATTTGAACCGACGACCTTCGGGTTATGAGCCCGACGAGCTACCAAGCTGCTCCATCCCGCGTCCGATGAAGTGCATAATACCAACCTTTTGTTTTTATGCAAGGACAAAAAGGCCTTTCTGTGTTTGTTTGGTCAATTATCGATCAAAAGCGCTGTTTTTGGGTGAAATGAGGGTTTCTTTCTGCTGCATTCGGCTTTGAATGTGTGTTGTTCAGGCACAAGATCAAGTATAATTCACAGTCAAATTGCACAGAGACGAAGATGTATGAAATATTTTGCGGCAGCCCCAAAGGGGTTTGAGTTTCCATTGTCCCAAGAGTTAACTGAATTGGGCGCCGAACAGATCAAAGAAAGTGTGGCCGGCGTTTATTTTGAAGCCGATTTGGACACGGCTTACCGCATTGTCATGTGGTCACGTTTAGCCAGCCGTATTATGTTGATTTTGTTTGAAGGGAAAGTGGACGATGCCGAGGCTCTGTATGAAGCAGCTTATGCCATCGACTGGTTAACGCACTTTGATAAGCGTTCGACCTTGGCAGTGGACTTTTCGGGAACCAATACGTGGTTGAACAACACCCAGTTTGGTGCCCTCAAAGTGAAAGACGCCATTGTGGATCGGTTTCGTGATGACACTGACGCGCGCCCACAGGTTGCCAAACAAGACCCAGATATTCGCATTCATGCTTTTTTAAAACGTGATTATGTCACCATTAGTTTGAACTTCTCAGGACCTGCGTTGCATCAACGCGGGTATCGCCAGCAAACCGGTATCGCCCCGATCAAAGAAAACTTGGCGTGTGCTTTGTTGCGACGGGCGCAGTGGCAGGTCAACCAGCCTACTTTACTTGATCCTTTCTGTGGCAGTGGCACCATTTTGGTGGAAGCCGCTCTGTGGGCAGCCGATGTTGCACCTGCTTTGTATCGCACCCAATTTGGTTTCACCTATTGGTTAGGCCACAATCAAGCTGCTTGGCAAGCGGTCCATGATGACGCCATTGCACGTTCGCAAGCGGGCTTGCGTGATTGCACCGTCCGCTTCCATGGCTCAGATCACAATTCGAAAATGATTCGCATGGCGCGGGATCACGCCCAAGCAGCTGGCGTGGCGCATTTAATTGACTTTAAAGTGGCCAACGCGTTGGAAGTCAAAGCACCGGTGGCAACGGGTATGGTATTAAGCAACCCTCCATTTGGTGAGCGTTTAGGAGAGTTTTATACTTTATTGCATCTATTTTATCGTTTCGGCTTGCATCTTAAACAACAGTTTGCCGAGTGGCAAGTGTGCCTATTGTCGAGTGAACCACGGTTACTGGCGGCATTGAAATTAAAATACGACAAACAAGTGAATCTTTTTAATGGCTCGTTGGCTTGTGTATTTAACACCTATACTTTACGTGCAGCAGAAGAGATGGTGATCAAGCCCTTAGCTGAGTCGTTCGTGAATCGCCTGAAGAAAAACAAAAAAACCATAGAAAAATGGGCTAAAAAAGAAGGTATTGATTGCTATCGTCTGTATGATGCCGATATCCCAGAATACAATGTGGCCGTAGACCGCTACCAAGACTATGTCGTCATTCAAGAGTATGCCGCTCCAGCCGACATCCCCCAAGGCACGACCGAGAAGCGCATGACCGACTTGTTGCTCAGTTTACCCGAGGTGTTGGATATTGATCCGAGCAATATGGTGGTCAAACAACGGCAACGGCAGCGGTTTGATTCGCAATACGAACGCAGAGAAGACGATGACTTGTTGTTAAACGTCAAGGAATACAATGCGTTGTTTAAAGTGAATCTGACGCAATACTTGGACACAGGTTTGTTTTTAGATCACCGCCTAACTCGCCGTCTCGTGCAGGAAAAAGCAGCAGGGCGTGATGTCCTGAACTTATTTGCTTACACGGGCACAGCTTCGGTTCATGCCGCCTTAGGCGGTGCGACTTCGGTTACCACCGTCGACATGTCGCGTACCTACATCAAATGGGCGCGCGAAAACTTTGCGCTCAACCAACTCTCAAGCTGGCACTATCATTTTATCCAAACCGATTGCTTGGCGTGGATTAAAGAAGAAGATCGCCAGTATGATTTGATTTTCTTAGATCCACCCACGTTCTCCAATTCCAAACGGATGGAGCAGACGTTCGATGTGCAGCGCGATTATTTGGATTTGTTGGCTGATGTTCGACATTTGTTGACCCCTGAAGGTGAAATCATTTTCTCCAACAACAAAAAACAGTTTAAGCTGGATGAAGCAGCTGTAGCAGGCTTAGGATTGCGAGCCAAGTCGATTGATAGACAAGTGTTGCCATTGGACTTTAAACGTCACCCGAATATTCACCACTGTTGGATTATCACCCATGCCCACGACTAAACCTTGGATTTTAATGTCGGCACCCACCTGTCATTTGTGTGAGGATGCCGCTGAGCTTTTGCAACAAGCAGGTGTTGCGTTTATTAAACAAGATATCACCTTGGACGCTGCATTGATGCGGCGCTTTGCCTTGCGCATTCCGGTGCTGCAAGCACCCACGGGCACTGAGCTTTCGTGGCCATTTGAGGTGGAAGCAGTCCAAGCCTTAATGGAGAGCATTGCATGAGTATCATTCGGTTACAAGCGGCGAGTCTGGCGTTTGGGCATGTACCTTTGCTAGACAAAGCAGACTTGGTGATCCAGCCCAAAGAGCGGGTGTGTTTGGTTGGTCGCAACGGCGCGGGTAAGTCGTCGTTGATGAAGGTGTTGGCCGGCGAATTGGAAGTGGATGCTGGCGAAGTGAAGCAGGGCCAGCATCTCAAAATCGCACGCTTACAACAAGACCCACCACGCGATCAAGATCAAAGTATCTATGACTTCATTGCTAGCGGCTTAGCGGAAGTTGGGACCTTGCTCAGCCAATACCAACAGACCACAGCGGCGCTGGCCACCGATTCAGATCCAGCCTTGCTGGATCGTATGATGCACCTGCAACAGCAAATCGAAACCCTCGATGGCTGGCGGTTGGATCAAAAAATCCACCAAGTATCACAAAAACTGGAGCTGGATCCCCAGCAATCGATGCAGACCTTAAGTGGCGGCTGGCTCCGTAAGGCGGCGTTAGCAAAAGCGTTGATCACGGAACCAGATTTGCTGCTGCTAGATGAGCCGACCAACCACTTGGATATTGACACCATTGAATGGCTAGAAAATTTTTTGTTGGATTTCAACGGCGCTTTGGTTTTCATCAGTCACGATCGTCAGTTCATTAGACGCTTAGCCACTCGCATCTTGGATTTAGACCGGGGGCATATCACCAGTTGGCCGGGCAATTTTGAGCAATATTTACAAGATAAGCAAGCGTGGCTGGAGGTGCAAGCAGCGCAACAAGCGGAGTTTGATAAAAAGCTAGCGCAAGAAGAAGTTTGGATCCGTCAAGGTATCAAGGCGCGTCGAACGCGTAATGAAGGCCGTGTGCGTGCTTTAAAAGCATTGCGTCAAGAACGACGTGAACGGATTGAGACCGTGGGGCAGGTGCAGATCAAAGAGCAGTCGGTGCAGCGTTCAGGCAAATTGGTACTTGAAGCGAAACACCTGAGCCAGTCTTTTGGTGACACTGTGATTGCGACTGATTTTAATTTGCGCTTGTTGCGGGGCGATCGGGTCGCTTTCATCGGTCCTAACGGTTGCGGTAAATCGACCTTGATTCAAATGCTGTTGGGACAAAGAACCTCGGATGCAGGCAATGTCCGTCTTGGTACCAACTTAGAAGTGGCTTATTTTGATCAACACCGCGCGGCCTTGGATGAAACCAAAACCGTGGCTGAGAACGTCGGCGAAGGCAAACAGCACGTGATGGTGCAGGGCAAAGAACGGCATATATTAAGTTATTTACAGGACTTTTTATTCGCGCCAGAGCGAGCTCGGTCGGCGGTTTCGACCCTGTCTGGAGGGGAGAAAAATCGCCTCTTGTTGGCTAAGTTGCTGCTTAAATCGGTCAACGTTTTGGTGCTCGATGAACCGACCAATGACTTGGATATGGATACCTTGTCTTTGTTAGAAAATTGGTTGGTAGAGTATCAGGGTACTTTGCTGTTGGTGAGCCACGATCGTCAATTCATCGACGAAACAGTGACCAGCAGCCTCTGGTATCAAGGCGATGGTCAATGGCACGAATACGTAGGCGGCTACCAAGATGCCGTTGATCAAGGCGCGGTCTTTTATCAAGTAGGGACAACGCCCAAGATCAAAAAAACAGCAACCACTAAGCCAGCGGCGCCGCTCGCACCGACCAAAAAGAAACTGTCTTATCGGTTGCAGCGAGAACTTGATGCCTTGCCTGAGCAAATTCAAGTGATCGAAGAAGCCATTGTCAACTTGCAAGCACAGTCCACTGCGCCTGATTTTTACAAACGAGAACAGGCTGAAGTGCAAGCCGTGTTACAACAGCTGCAACAGCAAGAACAGGCTTTGGAGTCTTTGTTTGAACGCTGGACCGAGCTGGAAAGTATGCTCTAGCTCGGATCGGGCTCGATAAGCGTGACGGTCGATTGCAATTGACCTTGGTGTAGGCGGGTGGTGAGGGTATCACCCAGCTGCACCTGTTGTGTTTGTTTGAGCATCGTCGAGCCGATAAACGTTGCGGAATAGCCCCGCATCAACACCTGTAATGGACTGAGCTGGTGTAGTTGGTAACTGGCTTTGGCATGACGTTGGTGGTGGCTTTGGATTTGATCTTGCAGGCTGTGTTCCAGTCGCTGCGTCAGCAACGCGATGCTTTGTCGCTGCTCTGTTAATCTATGTTCCGGCGTGGCGGCTTGTAAGGCGAGCTGCCCCCGCTCTTGGCGTTTTTGCTGCTTTAGTATGTGGTTTTTCATCTGTAGGTGCAGGCAGTTCTGTTGTTCGTCCAAGCGCTGTATCCAATCTTGTATCTGACGTTGCGGATGCACTTTATCTAGTTTTAGAGTCGCCATGTCCAGTTGGTTCTGGATCGTCTGTAGACGTTGCTGCAAGGGCGATATCAGCCGGTGCAGTGCTTGTTGTAAGCGTTGCTGCCATTCGTCTCGATGCACGGACAACATTTCAGCGCCAGCCGATGGGGTTGGAGCACGTTGATCAGCGACAAAATCTGCGATGGTAACATCCACTTCATGCCCCACGGCACTGACGATTGGTAAAGCGCTGGCATAGATCATCCGTGCCAAGGCTTCGTCGTTAAAACAAGCGAGATCTTCTAAAGCGCCGCCTCCACGGGTTAACAACAGCACATCGACTTCTTGTCTCTGGTTGGCAATTTGAATGGCTTCTATTAATTGTGGCGCCGCTGTTCTACCTTGCACCATCGATGGATAGACGACCACATCAATGTAGGGTGCCCGGCGCTTGAGAACATTGAGCACATCTGCGATGGCTGCCCCGGTTGCGGATGTGATCAGTCCGATTTTGGAGATAGGTGGTATGGCTTGTTTGTGCTCAGTGGCAAACAGCCCTTCAGCTTGTAACTGGTTTTTTAAAGCTTCAAACTGTTGTTGCAACAGCCCATCACCTTGGAGCGCAATCGATTCCACTTGAAGTTGCAAATCACCACGAGGTTGATACATCGTGACCTGCGCACGTAGTTGTACCTGTTGGCCGTCTTGAGGCAAGAAGCGACAACTGCGGTTGCGCGGTCGAAACATGACACACCGTACCTGTGCTTGTGTGTCCTTGAGGGTGAAATACCAATGACCTGAAGTAGCGGCGGTAAAGTTTGAGATTTCACCTGCGATCCAGATACGTCCCAATTCGGTTTCTAATTGGTGGCGGATACGTTGGTTGAGTGTCTGTACGGTATAAATTTCTTTCATAGCTTTCGCAAAGTGGGGTCAGAGCTGGTCTATGATAGCAGATCAGCGCCAGACTGCCAGCGCTTTGGTTCAATGAAAGCATGCCGCTGTGTTGAGCAGCGGCATGGATGCGAATGGGTTAAGAGCAGGTTTTTACATCTTGCGGCATGGTTTCGGTCTCGCCAACTGCCTCCGATACCGGAGTAGGCTGCTTCTTGTTGTCTCGCTCGTATTGCTTTAAGTATTGTACAACTTTGGGTGATAACCGCAAAATTGCTACGAGATTGATGAATGTCATCACACCTAAGGTAATAAAGGCGAGCATCCAGACGGTATTGAGCTCTAAAACTGCGCCAGCGCAGATCATGACCAAGATTGCTACTTTGAGAGCCAACAGATATTTTTTCTGAGTAGACAAGAACGCAAGGTTGTTCTCAGCGTAAATGTAATTGCCTAATATCGTTGAAAAGCCAAAGAAACAGACGGCAAAGGTCATCATCAGATGTCCTATATCGCCAAAGTGCTGATGCATGGTGAGCTGCATGATTTCAATACCCGTAAGCTCCATGGGTTGTGAAAAATCATAACCAAGCAACACAATCGCGGCGGTAGCGGTGCATATCACAAAGGTATCAAGCACCACGCCTGACATTTGAATAAAGCCTTGTTCAATGGGATTGCGGCCACGCATGTCCACACTTCCAGCAATGTTGGCAGCACTGCCCATACCGGCTTCGTTAGAGAACAGACCTTTTTGAGCGCCTTGCATCATGGCTTGAGTCACACCATAAGCGACGCCACCGGCAACCGCTTGTTCAAAGTGAAAAGCTGTTTCGAAGATCTGCTGGATGACGTTCAGCATCGCTGCTGGATGCGATAGCATAATAAAAATAGCGACAGCCAAATACAATGAAGCCATGACGGGCGTGATCAGTGTGGTGATCCGCGCCATTCCATGCAGGTTGGTACATAAAATGACACACACCAGCAAGGCAAGGCCAAGCGCTATGCTCGAAGCATTTAGGGCAAATTGGGTTTGTAAAGCGGTAGAGATGGCATTGGCTTGGACTGAGATGAAGGTCAAACCAAACGACAAAATCAGCATAATGGAAAAAAGCTGTCCCAACCATTTTTGACCGAGACCGTGTTGAATGTAAAACGCGGGTCCACCTTTGAGTTGTCCATCCACCTTACGTTGGTAGATTTGAGCGAGTGTTGATTCAACCAAGGCGATGGGCATGTTCAAAGCAGCCAATAACCACATCCAGAATACGGCGCCTGGGCCACCGAGCATGATGGCCATCGCTACGCCGACGATATTACCGGTGCCAATGCGTGCAGCCGATGCAATCCAAAACGATTGCCATGAAGAAACGCTGCTGTCGGTGGCATCGTTACCGTTGTTCAGGAGGATTTTAAAGCCTTTTAAAAAATAACGAAGCTGAACAAACTTAAACTTAAGGGTGAAAAAAAGTCCGGTACCTACCAATAGAAAGATTAAAATGTTATCCCATAACATATCATGAATTAACTGTAAAACTGCCATACATTAATGACTCATTATGTTTGATAATGGGCGCATCATATCAGAAAAGCGCTGTTTTTAAAAATCCGGTCAATTTTCGAACAAAACAGCGACTCTGGCGGCGTGGATCTTTAGAGACGTATTAGGCGTCTTCGAGATTTTTTAAGTAGGTAATAATATCGTCGGATTCATACAGCCATAAGGTGTGTTCATCGCCACTCACTTTTAAGCAGGGTACTTGTAACTTGCCACCACATTCAATGAGTTCTTCCTTGAGCTGGGTATCTTGAAGTATGTCTACGTATTTAAGGGGGAGTGCCGTGTTTGCCAACGCCCGTTGAACTTTCATGCAAAAGGGACAGTGATCGAATTGATAGATTTCAAGTTTGTTCATGATGACCAGGACTACTTATAAAAAATTAAATGTAGGCTATTATAAGTTCTTTTTTAGCTGATGTATAATAGCAAAGCTTGATATTGATTGCAGAAATGGGTTCATTGATGAAAAAACAACATTTGCCGACCAAAGTATGTCCTGTGTGCCAACGGCCGTTTACATGGCGTAAAAAGTGGGCCAAAGACTGGCCGCAGGTGAAGTATTGCTCGAAACGTTGTGCGGGAACGAAATATTCAGGCCATCAAGCGGCGGCGTCAAGTGAATAAAGGATAGTGGCGCTTGGCGGTATTGGCTTATTTAGAAGACGATTCCCGTTGTTGCTGCTGTGCTTGATAAATGAGATCTTGTGCTGTCATATCGGCAACATAAGCCGTATTGATGTTTTTTTTCTGGGATTGGGTAAAGATTTTGGTGAGTTGGGTTCTGATGCCAGCGACCTGTTTTAATGCTGTTTCTTTGTGATAGTTTTTTTCAAACGAGACAT
>JADHND010000060.1 GCA_016779685.1 Shewanellaceae bacterium
CGCAATCTGGCATCCAGACTGTGCAGCGCTCGGCGATATTGACGGATCAGCACGCGTTTGGTGCTAGAGTAATGCGCTGGAAACTGAGCTGCGGGCAAGGATTGATTGGGTTCAATGTCATCAAAGTTGGTGAGTCCGGTTAACTGAATCAAGGCGAACCAAGGTTGGGTTTGTTGGGATTGCCAGTTTAAAAATTGTTGACTGATGCTGCGATCAGCTGCGGCGAGGTTGTCGTTGCTAAGCGTTATGGGTTGTGGTGGCGGCATCCAAGTCAGCAGAGATTGGCTGGCGCCGGTGTCGGCTTGAAACTGAGCGCTGCTATAGCCAAGTTGTTGCAAGCGTTCCGCCAGCAGCGGTGAGCGTGTGTTGTCGAGCATGGCTTGTTGATAGTTGTTTTGTAAACCGTACAGTAAGGTAAACAGGGCAGCAGTGCTTTGGCTGTTGCCTGTATGGTGCTCAGAAAACACCTGACTTCGAGCTTGGTAAGCCGTGTAAAAAGGCATGGTGGTCTCATTAATCAGACTGGGGTTCCAATGTGCGACCGTGATGATGAGCAATGGGCGTGTCGTTGTTGACTGATAGATCAGGGGCGTTAAAGGATGCTGGATTGCAGTCAGTGCTTGGGATCGCGGTTGTAAGGGTAGACCATAATCAGCCATGATGGTACGGGCGGTCGCTGGATAACTCAACGGATACATCTGATCTTGCTCGGTAATGCTCGAGTACAGGTTGGCATCCGCCCATACATGCAACAGGTGGGTAGCAAAGAAGGCGCTGAGCAACAGGCTGGCTATTTTAAAGCCCCATCGTTTTTGTTGCAGCAATTGCATCCGTTTCCAGAGGGCATTTGCTATCAAAAATTCAATCAAGAGGACAGTTGTGAAGGTCAGCAAAAATTGCAACCAGCCATGAAAATTGTCCATATCCGCGGCTTGCAAATCAAAGGACAAAGGTGTCAGATGGATCCGGTAGTTGGCAAAGATTTTATTGTCGAACCACAGTAATAAAATGGCGGCACTGGCGATGAGGGCGCTGTAACCACGCAGTAACTTGGAGTTTGGAAACAACAAGCTGATTGGAAAAATGGTCGCTAAATAAATGCCGAAGGCGATGAACATAAAATGACTGAGGGTGTTGCACAACAAAAACAGCCAGCCGAGTACATCGGATGGCAGCCCCCAGTGGGTGGCATAGCTATAAGCCCAGCCCGTTGCGACGAAGCCATTAAAGCAGGTGAACCAGTGTCCCCAAGCGACTACTTTCGAAGACGGATCGCGATGTGCTAACCAAGCATGTTGAAATAGATGCAATTGAACCTCGTCGGTCATCGTAAGTATAAAATAATGATAACATTGTTTAATCTTTGTTACTATATTGTTTTATTTTTGATTCGTTTTTCTGTGTTCTGCTTAAATTTTGTGATGAAGGCTTGTTAGATCCTTGTCAACTGAGGCAGACGTGGTAACGTGATTGAATTTTGCAAGAGGAGTTAAGAAAATGCAATTGTTCGTTAAAGCACTCACTGTGTTGGATTGTTCTTTTTTATGCGTAGAGCGTGGTGTGGTGGGCGAAAGTTGGTGGGTCGATGTCGTGCTAGAGGGCGCATTGGATGATCAAAATATGGTGTTGGATTTTAAAGACGTGAAACAGCGGATTAAAAGCTACATTGATACCTTTGTCGATCATCGGCTGTTGGTTCCGATTCAAGCTGAAGCCATTCAGCATCAACCGAATGACCGAGGTGGTTATTGGGTCGATTGTATGGCTGCACGGGGCAACATACATTTATCCTGCCCCGAATCTGCGTTTACCTGGCTAGAGACGTTGGCGGTCACTCCGGATACGGTTGCGCGACATTTAGAGCAAGCTTTGATGGCGGTGCTACCTACAACGGTTGAGCGTCTGCATTTGGTCTTAAGAGCGCAGCCCAGTACGGAGCCTTATTATCACTATACCCATGGATTAAAAAAACATGCTGGCAATTGCCAACGCATTGCTCATGGTCATCGCAGTCCCTTGCAGATCTGGGTCAACGACATGCCCGCACCAGCGTGGGTGCGTTATTGGAGTGAGCGTTGGCAGGACATCTATCTTGGTACCACCGAAGATCAGGTACCTGCCGCCACGTTAACTTTATCGCCAAACAGCGCAATCGATGATCAACATTACTGTAGTTTTTGCTATGATAGTTCACAGGGACACTTTCAAATCAGTTTAGCGCAGGTATACTGCGATGTGATTCCCTACGATACCACAGTTGAATTGCTGGCGCAGTTTATGGCAGAAACCATCGCGCAACAGGAACAAGCTCATGTCAAAGTGATGGCGTACGAAGGGATTGATAAGGGAGCGATAGCCTATGCTTAGAGCCTTGTTTGGATGGATGGTGTGCTGCTTGCTGGCATGGCCGACAGCAGCGGCGTTAAAGCTTAATTTAAAGGGAGAAATGACCCAAGGTGGTTTGATCCGTGGGCAGTCTGATCCGGAGGCGCTGATCTTTTTAAATGGTCAGCAGCTTCAAATTTCCCCTGAAGGTTATTTTGTTTTCGGTTTTGGGCGCGATGCGGAGTTAGAAAATCTGCTGGTGGTGATTCCCCCGCAGGGGATCCCAGAAGAGATTATCTTGCATCTGAGTAAGCGCGACTATCGGATCCAACGGGTGACGGGCATCCCTCATAAAATTATGCGGCCATCGGCTAAAAACTTAAAGCATGCTGCCCGAGATTCCAAGCTCATTGGGCGAGCGCGAAAGGTGATGAGTCAGCAAACATATTTCATGGACGACTTTAAATGGCCAGCCGTCGGCCCAATCACAGGTGTCTACGGTAGCCAACGTTTTTATAATGGTGAGCCGTCTCGACCACATTTTGGGGTAGATGTGGCCAACCCGACGGGTAGTCCAGTGGTGGCGCCAGCGCCGGGGCAGGTGACGTTAGCGGAACCGAATATGTTTTACTCAGGGGGCACGGTGATGATCGATCATGGCTTTGGTGTGAGTTCAACATTTTTACACATGAGTAAGTTATCCGTTCGTGTAGGGGATAAGGTCACATTGGGGCAAAAGATTGGTGAAGTTGGCGCCACCGGTCGCTCTTCAGGACCTCATTTGGATTGGCGTATCAATTGGTTTCACGTGCGTATTGATCCGCAATTGGTGGCACCACCTATGTCAAAATAAAGATTATTTTTACGGACTATTTTTTGAAGAAAATGTGATTTCTGAATATACTAATAAGATAGAATTTAGTTGTGTCTTGAAGGATGTTGTATGTTGCAGTTCGATCCCTTGTCACTTAAACGTCTGTTGCCTATTCCCTGGCTCGTTGCCCTCTTAGCCAGCTTTATCTTAGGCTTTTTTGCCAATGATTCGACTCAAGCCCCTGAAACGCTCCAAACGCACATAGCAAGCGATTGTGATCCTGCTGTTGAGCGCGCTGATTACACCAAAGCTATGGCTTTGCTCAAAGATTTAAACCGGCAGTTGATTAAAGAATACGAGACCAAGCAAGCCTATAATCGTCTCAATGATACCCACACTTCTTTAATAAAAGACAAGAACTTTATCCAGGAAAAAAACATTCAGCTACAACAGCAGGTCGCAAATCTATCGGCTGTCTTAGCGGGTTATACGGTCAAAAATCAAGAGTTTTCACTGGTTGCGAAGCGCTCTCTTGCGGTGAAGAACAACCATGTCTTTTCGCTATTAGAAGTGACCTCGGATCGGGTGCAGGTCAACTTTGATGACATTGGTTATTCATTAAAGGCAGGAGAACAAATCAAATTTCAAGAAGGTAAGGAGCAATGCACGTTAAAGTTAACTGACATCGCTTCTTTTACAGAAAAAGCCACCTTCACGATGGTATGTAGTTAAGCAGAGAGGTCACCTTCTATGGCAGATGAACCCAAAAAACCCAATAAAAATAAAGATGCTGAAGCAGGTGCAGCTAAAAAATCCTTGCTAAAGTTAAAAAAAACCATTGCTCAGAAAGAAAAAGAAGACGATCGTGAAAAAAAGATGGTGACCAAAGAGCTCAAAGAAGAACTGAAAAAAAACCAAGGTGCACAAGATGACTCTGGGACGCGTAAGTCCATTCATCAACTGAAAAAAGAGCTTTTAAAGCAAGCTGATGAACAACAAAAAGGCCGAGTTAAAACTCGGCGCTTGTTGAAAGAGCAACTTAAAAAGAAGAAGTAGTGATCATGAGGGCTCACAATGGAAGGTCTCACAGGCACGAAGCGTGTTCTCTAGTAAGGATGCGATGGTCATGGGGCCGACACCACCCGGAACGGGGGTGATGTAAGAAGCCACTTTCAGCGCCGCGTCAAAGTCCACATCCCCGCATAAACTGTTATCCGGCTGGCGATTAATCCCGACATCAATTACGATGGCATTGGGTTTGATCCAAGCGGCTTGAATGAACTTGGGTTGCCCAATCGCCACAATCAATAGATCTGCTTGTTTGATTTTGTTTGGTAAATCTTGAGTCTGTTGGTGGCATAAGGTGACGGTTGCACCTCGATGTACCAGCGCCAACATGGTAGGACGTCCAACAATGTTCGACGCGCCGACCACCACCGCGTCCATGCCAGCCAGAGTGCAACCTGTCGATTCAATCAGCGTAATGATCCCTTTAGGTGTACAAGGTTCCAGCAAGGGACGTTTTTGAATCAAGCAACCTAGATTATGTGGATGGAAGCCATCAACGTCTTTTTTAGGATCAATCCGGTCTAACACATGGTGGGTGTTGATTTGTGCCGGTAAAGGCAGTTGTACCAAGATACCGTCAATGCGTGTGTCTGCATTTAAAGTATCGATAAGCTTCAGCAGTTCAGCCTCGGAGGTGGTCACATCCAGATGAAAGCTTTGAGAGACAAAGCCAACGGCATCGCAGGCTTGTTGTTTGCGGCGGACGTAGATTTGTGAGGCGGGGTCTTCCCCGATGAGCACCACGGCCAAACCCGGCACGCGTTGCTGAGCTTGTTGGCGTGCCTTTACTTGTTGTTGGATATGCTGTTGTATGTTGTCAGCCAATTGCCGACCATTTAAAATCGTTGCTGTCATAAATTCCTAAGTGGTGATAGACGTGACACTGGATGCCACTGCGGTTTTCTTTGGATATTCACACAGATCCGCAATCAAGCAAGCCTCACAGTTGGGTTTGCGTGCCATACAAGTATAGCGACCGTGTAGAATAAACCAATGGTGAATGTCTTGCTTAAAGGCACTAGGCACCACTTTTAACAGTTTTTGTTCGACTTGATTGACGTTGGCACCCGGTGCGAAACCGGTGCGATTAGACACCCGAAAAATATGGGTATCGACTGCAATCGTCGGCCAACCAAAAGCGGTGTTCAGTACCACATTGGCAGTTTTACGTCCGACGCCGGGCAATGCTTCTAAGGCTTCGCGGGATTCGGGAATGTCGCCTTTGGCGAGCGCCAACTCAGCATGCTGTTCGAGCAGTTGCTGACAGGTTTTGATGACATTGGCGGCTTTGGTGTTAAATAGACCAATGGTTTTGATGTGCTCTTTGACCGCTGCTTCACCTAAATCCACCAAAGCTTGTGGGTGGTTGGCGATGGGGTACAACCGCGCCGTGGCCTTGTTGACAGCGATATCGGTGGTTTGTGCCGACAACAACACCGCAATCAACAGCTCAAATGGGGTATCAAAATTGAGCTCAGTGGTTGGATGTGGGTTCGCTGCCTGTAAGCGGGTTAAGATGAGATGACGTTTAGCTTGATTCATGATCTATCCTGTCACCCGGGCGCGTTCGATGTTAGCGCTTTCTCGGTTAGGCTGTCGCGCTTGAAACCTGCTATCAAGGGCATTTTTAGCGGCAATCAGCAAGGCCATCGCAAAAAACGCACCGGGGGGAAGAATAGCCAGCAAGAAGTTATGTTCCATGGATAGCACGGTGATTGTCCAGCTGGTGGCGCTGTCGCCAAATAAAGCTTGAGCATTGCGGAGCAAGGTGCCATAGCCAGCGATTTCTCGCAGCGCCCCCAAACACACCAAGACCACGCCAAAGCCTAAGCTCATCATCAAGCCATCGGTCACGGCCAACAGCGGTGGTTGGCGTGAAGCAAAGCTTTCTGCTCGTCCGATGATCACACAGTTGGTCACAATCAAGGGTAAAAAGATGCCCAAAGCCCGATATAAATCGTGAGCATAGGCGTTCATTAACAGCTCGACGCTGCTGACGAGGGCGGAGATCAGCAGCACAAAAATGGCAATCCGAATGGTTTTGGGGATCAGATGGCGGGTGAGGCTGACGATGAGGTTAGAACTGACCAAAACCGCCATGGTTGCCAGACCGAGTCCAAGTGCATTGACCACGGAATTGGTGACTGCCAACAAGGGACAAAGCCCAAGTAGTTGCACCAACCCGGGGTTGTTTTTCCATAAGCCGTCACGGCAAATTTTTTGATACGCATTCATAAGCTTCACTCACAGGGCGTCGTAACCGTATCCAAACGGCTCTGCTGTTGTTGTAAAAAAGCCATGGTGTTGCGAATGGCTTTGAGATAAGCACGAGGCGTGATGGTCGCCCCCGTAAATTGGTCGAACATACCGCCGTCTTTCTTCACGAACCAAGAGGAGAGATCGCTGCTGTCAAAGATGCGGTTGAGTTGTAAGACCCAGTTTGATTTATTGAGTTCTATGCCATCGCCCAGTCCAGGTGTTTCTTGGTGAGCGAGCGTACGCACCCCTAAGATTTGACCTTCAGGGGTGGCAGCCAGTAGGATATCGATGTCACCACTGTAGCCATCTGGCGCGGTGGTTTGAATGGCATAGGCCACGATGGTATCAGCTTGCTGCGCGATAAAAACCTGTTGTGGTCGTTGGCGGCCGAGTCGGGGATCTTGTACCCAATAGCAGCTTTTCAATAAGTTGTTGTCGTACAACGTGCGTGGCAAGACCTCGTCGAGGCGTTGTTGAATCACCTGTTGTTCTTGCCATGCAATTTGAGCTTTGGTTTGTTGATACAGCCAGCCGACGATGGCAGCGCAAACAAACGCAAAGCTACCGAGAATCAAGCTGTTTTTGGTGAGGATGGACTTCATGAGCTTACCTTGCATAGCCATAGGTGGTGGGACGGACAAAATGGTCGATGAGCGGTACGCACAAATTGCCTAACAGTACAGCGAATGCCACCCCATCGGGATAACCGCCCAACGTCCGAATCAGAAAAATCAGGCAGCCCACAAGGCAGCCGAACAGGCAGCGGCCTTGCCAACTGCTGGCGGTGGATACCGGATCGGTGGCAATAAAAAACGCACCAAAAAAAGTGGCGCCTGACAGCGCATGAACCCAAGGGGTGATTGCGGTATCAGGTGCAATTAGAGCATGAATGCCGCTACAAAAGCTTAAGCTTATTAACACACAAGCAGGAATGTGCCATGCAGTGGCTTGGAGGCGCACCAACAACAATCCGGCCACCAAATAGGTCAGGTTCACCCAAGCCCAGCCATTGATGCCTTCAAAGAGAGGGCTTGCATAGGTTTGATCACGGCTGATGTGCATACCGGCATCGGTTTTGAGAGTGTCCAATGGAGTGGCCATGCTGATCCCATCATAACCTAACGGCAGTCCTTGCGGTTGCTCGAATAGAACGGCTTGGATTGCCTGTAGCAGCGTGTAGGGTGATTGCACGAGATCGGCTGGCAATGGCCATGCACTCATGATGGCAGGAAACGACACCAAGAGCACGACATAACCGCACATGGCTGGATTAAACAGATTTTGTCCAAGGCCACCATAGACTTGTTTGGCGATCACAATGGCAAAGAAACTGCCGATACAGGCTATCCACCATGGCGCGTACGGGGGCAGGGATAAGCCTAGTAGCATGGCGCAGACCAAAGCCGTGTTGTCTTGCAAGGTTGGCACAATCGCCCGTTGGCGTAACTGTAAACATAGGGCTTCAAACAGCCAACAAAAGGCGATGCACAGCAACACTTGTAGGCAGCTACCCCAACCAAACCAATAGGTGAGTGGCAGTAAACCGAGTGCAGCGCATCCGCCGACTTTCAGCATAATTCGTTGGGTGCTGTCGCTGCGATGCATATGGGGTGACATAGTGGTATTGAGTTTCATGAATCTTCATCTCTGGAGTTACGTTTTTGCTTTGCTTTGGCGCGTTCTAAAGCCGCCTGTAAGCGCTCGTTGCGATCAGGAGTAGCTGGCGGCACCGCCGCTTCGGTTGGCGCTGGACTTTTTTTAGCTTTGGCGCGAGCAATGGCTGCGGCAATCAAATCTTGTTGGGCGCTGGTGGTGGTGCGTTCTTTGTTGGAGCGTTCTTGTCGTTGGCGCCGAGCTTGTTTGGCGGCTTCGAGCCTGGCTTGACGCGCTTCGAATTTGTCTTTGGCGATTTTGGCTTGTTTGGCTTCTTGTTCGCTCTGTTGGATCTGGGCTTTTTCAACTCGATAGTATTGTACCAAGGGAATATTGGATGGACAGACATACGCACAGCAGCCACATTCAATGCAGTCAAACAAATGATAATCCTTGGACTTTTGATGGTCACCTCCTTTGGCAAACCAATAGAGCTGTTGCGGTAGTAAGTTAGCCGGACAGGCATCGACGCAAGCGCTACAGCGGATGCAATTCATTTCAGGGGCAGCGGCTTGGGCGGCTTGTGGCACCAAAATACAGTTGGTGGCTTTAACCACGGGGACGTCCAGTGCGGGCAAGGTGTAACCCATCATAGGGCCACCAATGATGATTTTTTGGTGCGCTTGGGGCT
>JADHND010000061.1 GCA_016779685.1 Shewanellaceae bacterium
AAACGAAGCCGACCTGAACAGCATTGAAAAAGGATTGCAGCAACTGCAATCCTAATTTTACGCAGCGCCCTCTCTCAAATTTCAGTCTCAAATTTCAGATTGAGGGCTCAGCTTTATCTCGCTTTTAGAAGCGCAACTCAAGACCCATAAACAGCCTTTCATCTTCAATTTGCAACGTTTCAGCGCCAATTGACTTGTTCTCAAAATAATAAAAGTTCATGCCAGCTTTGATATCAACATCCACCAGGGCAGTGTCGACGCGATACAACAAGCCTACTTTAGTGTCACTGAATGCCTTAGGATTGAATGACAACTCGGTATCAGCAAAAGCATATATATTGGTTCCCGGAACAGCAGCTTCAACACCCACATACACGAAAAATGGATTCCCCTCGAGCGCATGTTCTTTTTGCGCATGACTCATCACAGTGCCGCTGATTTGAGCAACGCCCACACCAATATCCAAACCAAGCAGGACATTGTCGAGCAAATCATAGTAAAGCAGATAATCCCATCGTGTGAAAGTGGCTTCTTGTTGGGTTTGATCAAACGTCAAAGATTTATAGCGCACCCCCACACTGGGAATGAAGGGAAGTGGCGGCTCGAAAGCGACGTAGACAGCAGGTATCACCGAACTGTCATGAACATGTTTGATACGCTGAGCTGAGGTCTCTGTTGCGACCGAAACATCACCAAATAACAGTGAATCAACCCCAACTTTGACACCGACAATCCCGGCGCTGCACCAAACTGACTGTAATAAAAAGCCCAGTAGCAATCCTCTTTTGATCCAACGTAAATACATAGACTACCCCTGTGACAATAAATTTTTCAAATCAATAACCGCTGCATTGGCTCGCGAAATATAATTGGCCATCACCAGAGAGTGATTCGCAAACATACCAAATCCGGAACCGTTTAGCACCATCATACTGGACATCTCAGTTTGCGTCGCCTCCAATTCACGAATAATTTGTTTCAGACTGACTTCGGCATTTTTTTTGCGTAAGACCGATTGAAAATCAACTTCAATTGCCTTCATAAAATTGAGCAACGCCCAACAAGAGCCTCTAGCTTCATAGAACACATCATCAATTTCCAACCAACTTGTTTTGTTGTACACCAGCATAGGTGAATGGGTTGTTTGTCGCCCTGCAACGGCGCCTGCAAGCCCCATATCCTCATCTACTTTTGGCACACTTGATGACAAGCGCTGCGATAAACTACCCAATCGTTGATTCACAGCTTGGAGCCACTTAGAAAGATTATCGGCTCTGGCATAGAATTGTGCTGATGACTTTGAAACATTGAGAATACGTTGTCGATATTGTTTCAAAAAACCAATCGCTTCTTCATACTCACTTTCAGCACTTGGAAAAAACCAACTTCGATGATCAATATTCAACTTAGGTTGTGCTTTAGCCAAAGTAAACTCTTCTGCCGATTGTGATTGGCTCCGACTAAAGTCGCTTCTAAGGCTTAAAGCAAAGTCTCGTATTTGTTCTAATGCACCAAATTCAAATGCTAAAATGTTGTCCATCACCAAGGCAGGAGACATTTTATCATTGGATAAATATCCACCTGGCTTATGCAAAATACCCTCCAATGTGTCAATTAAAGCACTGGTGGTCACATAACCAATATCGTGCGGCTGCTCACGATACGTTTGCATATCTAAAGGCGCTGGTTCATGACTCCAATACATGCTGATCCCAATCAATAAGATAACCAATAAACTGATCAGCAATACATACCGATAACGCTGCTGACCTTGCTGAAGTACCTGTTTAACCCGCATCATCACTTTATTCATTCTTCTTCATACCTCATTATTGAAATTGAAATTTGCGGATAATCCACAAATTTATTACATCGTACCGCTTAGTGCATATTTTGTACAGCCAACAGCTCCATTCAACACCAATCCCTGTGGAGCATAGGTACGCTCAGAAACCTGACACTTGGTTAAAAATCTTCAAACCAAACTGTCTTTTTATGAGCTTAAAATGTAAACTGTGGTTGTATTCAAGCTAGAATAATGGGTAGCCGTTATCTACAGCAGTATGAACTCAAAATGATAAGAATTTTTGCGCAAGCAACATGGAGGCCAGCATGCCACTTATTACTGTCTCAGATAAAGATAAAATTCGTACCATTCAAATAAATAGACCTGAAAAAAAGAACGCTATCAACCTTGAGATGTATAAGCTGCTTACACATGCACTCAAAGACGGTGATGAAGACGATACCATTAACCTATTTATCTTGCATGGGCACTCGGAATACTTTTGTGCAGGCAATGATTTAAAAGACTTTCTAAACCACCAACAACTCACTATAGCGCATCCGACGGTACAATTTTTATATCAACTTATCGACACCAAGAAACCTATGATAGCCTCAGTCTCTGGTATGGCTATCGGAATTGGCACCACCATTTTGCTGCATTGTGATTTAATCTATGCCGCTGACAATTGTCGCTTTCAGCTCCCTTTTGTTAACTTAAGCTTAGTGCCTGAAGCAGCGGCTAGCTTAATCGTACCACAGCTTTGTGGGGCTAAAAAAGCCAATGAACTTTTTTTTCTAGGGCAACCATTTTACGCACAGGAAGCATTAGAAATGGGCTTCATCAACAAAGTGATTACCTCTCAACAAGTTGACCAACACGCTTTAAGCATCGCGCATAAGCTACTCAAACAACCTCAGGCAGCACTCATTGAAACAAAAAAGTTATTGAAGTATCAGCAAAGTGCGCTTAAAAATCAGCTACAACTTGAAATCAAAAGCTTTGAAAAGTTTGTCCAAAGTGATGAAGCTAGAACGTTGTTTGAAAACTTCCTAGGTTAGAGCCTGCTGAGGTTCAACTGCTTTCATATAGGCTAAAGCATCGGTAATGATCTCCGTGCCCGCATTTTGATTGGTTGCATGCTCACTCAGGTAACGACGCCACCGCTTACCGTTGGGCACGCCTTGAAACAGACCAATCATGTGTCGCGTACAATGGCTAACACGACCACCTTGCTTAAGATGCTGTTCTATATAAGGTAGCATGCTTTCAATCAATGCCTCGCGCTCTGTTACCTGCGGCGCTATGCCACACAGTTCTGTATCTACTTGGGACAGCAACCAAGGTTGACTATAAGCTTCTCTGCCAACCATAACGCCATCCACTTGGGTCAAATGGGCATGTATCTCGGAAAAATTCGTAATGCCACCGTTGATGACAAAATTCATATGTGGATAGCATTGTTTTAACTGATAAACGCTGGGGTAATTAAGCGGGGGGATATCACGGTTCTGTTTTGGACTCAAACCTTTCAACCAGGCTTTACGAGCATGTATGATAAATGTATCGCAACCTTGCGCATGGACTGTTTCAATAAAATGACACAGTGCCTCAAAGGAGTCTTCATTATCAACTCCAATACGCGTTTTAACCGTAACAGGTATGTCAACAGCAGCTTTCATCGCTGCAACACAATCAGCAACCTGTTGTGGCTCCTTCATTAAGCAAGCACCAATACCACCATTTTGAACACGACTTGACGGGCAGCCCACATTTAAATTAATTTCATCATATCCATATTGTTCGCCTTTTTTAGCGCAAAACGCCAGATCATGAGGATCGCGACCACCAAGCTGCAGAGCCACCGGATGCTCTTCCATATTAAACTGCAAATAGTCACCTTGACCATAAATAATGGCCCCGGTCGTCACCATTTCTGTATAAAGTAAAGTTGTCTGCGACAGCAATCGTGCCATATAACGATAATGACGATCTGTCCAATCAAGCATAGGCGCAACGCAAAAACGCCGATTTAAAGGTTCCAAAAACACACCTTTTGTTAACCAAAGCCAATCCTGACCAATACAGCCAAAAGCAGCAAAACCATATAAAAAACATGATTATAAGCTATTCCTGCATATCAATGCAAAGAAAATAATACCTAAACCAGCTTGAACTTATTGCACAATTGATGTAACTCAGCCCGCCAAGCCCGCTGTAACGTCTGCTCCGTCGTTGCATCACCTTTGACGCTCACAGGCGCTATGTCAGCGGCAAAAGTAAACTCAAAAGCTTGCTCTGACGCTTGTAATCCATAAAAGCTGTCGTGAGCAGGCAAAGCTTGCCAGAGCACTCGACCACTCAAATGCCCTTGGTGCTGAGTCAATAAGCCTAAACAGATTGTGGATGGATATTGTTCAAGCCAATTACGCACTTTGGTAGAGCAACGGTCATAAACAGGCGGCAATGATGCCAAAAGTTGCGCATCTATGTGAATGTCATGGAGGTCGAGTTCAAAGCCTATTTCTCGAGCTAAGATAACCAAGGTTCTTGCCACCGATATCCCGGTCAGCTCATCCCACATGTTATCAGGCATAACTTGCTCGGCCACTTCTTCAATGGAAGTCTCCGGTAAAGATACCCCAGATCCACGGACACGAATTTGAAAATCAGCCTTTTGATCCAACTGCCATGATTGCAGCAATCCGGGAATCGAACAAATGGGAGAAAGACTGGTGGCATATTGCCAGTAAACACGGCGCTGCTGCAATGTTTGCTGAATATGACGTAACATAGGTAAAGGCGTAGATCCAATGGAATTGTGTGTGCTGATAACATGAATGCCTTGCGCCAACAGAGAAGGATACCATGGAATTAAACCAGCATTAGGCAGTGTATCCAGCACCACCAACTCATCATATTCACATTGAATCATCTGTTGGATCCAATTGGCATCGTGCCAAAGACAACCTTGCTCAATGAGTTTGTCCAATGCCGAAACCGCTAACGGTTGTGATTGCAGCAACAGGTTACGTTCATTAGCTACCCCGATTAAACACAATTGGATATGATGTTGATCAGACAACGTTTGCTGTAAAATTGGTAAGTCTTGCAACCATTGTTGACTGGTTTGATTCCATCCAAAAAGCACCAACCCTAAAGTTTTTCGGGGTTGTGTACAAGCTCGATGTATGTTCTGTGTTAATTGAATGACGCTGGGAGTGGGTACCAAGGTGATCAGGGCATGATTGGTAGCAAATATAGGTTTAGCCGCTCGATGTAACAAGTTTGCAAACGTCGTTCGATACAAATGAGCTTGCTGGCTCACCATAGCAACCAGTCCATAATCTTCCGTCATAGAATAAGCCGTGATCTCAATTTTTTGCAAGCCATTGACCAAGCAATCCGCAACATCCAGCTGATGTTCTTTGGTAAAGGCCAGCTCAACACACCCCTGATAATGCTGCCATACACCCAATGGCAATAAAAATTGGCTGGCTAACTGTGCCAATAGAGTATCCAATGCACCCACCAAGTGAATCTGAAATAAAACAACCTGTGGTAGACTGGTGACAATTGGATTTTTAGCCGGCTGGCTGTGATAACCCACCTCTGTAAAATCAGCTTTGGGTACAAAACTTGATCGGACACACAAATTAATTGATCTGCCTTTTAATGGCATGAGTGATCGTTCATGCAAAGCAGAGCAACCTAATTTAGCTAACGTGTCGGCTTCACGAAAAGTGAGACTCGATAATAAATTGGCCTGTTTTATCTGACGCGGATCCGCATCAAAAATACCAGCAACATCCGTCCAAATCGTGACTTGCTCAGCATCGACCAGACTGGCCATCAAGGTAGCACTAAAATCCGAACCATTACGTCCAAGCAATTGAGTCCGCCCCTGCTGGTCTACGCAGATAAAACCCGTCATCACTGTTATTTGATGTGTTTGACATGTGGCGAGATAGCGCTGAATACGCTGAGTCGAAGGCTCAATCAAAATAGTTGGACAAGCGTTCGGCTCAACCACCAATATTTCTCGCGCATCCAACATTTGAGCTGAGCTTTTAATTTGAGTTAAATAAGCTGTTAGCAACCGTGCTGCCCAAACTTCACCCAGCGCCAACACATCATTTTTATGCTTGATATGACCAGCTTTCCCCTGCAAAAAAAGAGTTAAATCCGTCAGATCGCATTCAAACAACCGCAACCATAGACCTAAAGCAGCAGGCTCCGATAACAGTGATCGCGCTAAATCCATTTGATATGTTCGCAAGCTGCCCAAGGGATCCCTTATATCAGCTTGAAAAATTTGGTATAAAAGGTTCGTGGTATGGCCAGCGGCTGAAACCACCGCCAACATATGTTGCTTTTGATGGTCTTGCAATATGCTAGCAACACGTCGAAAACCTTGCGCATCCGCTAAACTTGAGCCACCGAACTTATGAACTTGATACTGCATAACGAGCCCTCTTGATATGGGGAGGAGAAGCAACGCATCCCACCAACAGCATGCCTTTTTAAAGTCTATTGTATCGATATTTAGCCGATTCATCAAACACCGATCGTTCAAGGCTCTCTGAAACCCTAAGGAAAAAGAAAAATTGTAACCCTAATCGAAAAAAGTTTATAATGTAGTTATTAATTGTAAACAATAAGGTGCACAACTATGGCTTGGGAAGGTGAGTATATCTGCCCTTATGTTGAGCGAGGCAAAAAAAAATCCGAAGTTAAAAAAATTACCGTCTCAATGCCGCTCAAAGTACTCAAAATTTTAACCGATGAGCGTACCCGACGCCAAGTCAATAACCTCAGGCATGGCACGAACAGCGAGCTGATCTGTGAAGCCTTTTTACACGCTTTTACTGGGCAACCTCTACCAACCGATCGTGATCTGAATAAAGTACACCCTGATGATATTCCTGAAGCTATCAAAAATAAATCGTGATTTTGAAAAAAAAAAACACCCCTGCTCATTACAGACAGGGGCATTTTTTAAATCTGAACTATCAACAGAAATATGCTTTAAGCATGATACTCACGAATATAAGCTTTTAAAATAAGGATATCATGCTTACCCCATTTAATTAAGCGTTGCACCCATTGAGCATGAAGCTGAGTCCACTCTGGATGTTCATTTTGTTGTAAATCATGAGCCAGCAATTGCAATCGCTTTAAACCGATAGAACCAGCAGCTCCCTTAAGTTGATGAGCTTGCTGACATAAGCTCAGGGCATCAGAATCATTTAAGAATTGATCAAGCGCCTCTAAATATTGGGGAACAATTTCTTCGAAGACCGTCACACTTTGTAAAAAAGTTTGTGGACCAATCACATCTATATATTGTTTTATTGTTGGAATATCCAGAACTTCGTCTAAAACTAATTGGCTCATTTTTACATCCCTTATAACCAAATTAACATTTTTTTCATTAATCATAACAAACTTAAAATAAAAACTTATTGAACAAAAAATATTTATCCATCATAACAGAAGTAAAACAGAAATTTCATAAAAAAATTAAAAACTTGTTTAAGCTAAATGAAATATAAAAAATTAAATTATGTTATATATTTCTCAAACAATCCATCAATGCGTATGGAAAATATTGATTCATAAATCGAACAATCGACGATCTTGAATGGCGGTTTCTTTTAACTTACTTGCGATACAAAATTATGGTAAAATATGATAATTAATTACCATCAGCTTCATGTTTTTTTGCTATCCCTCAGTAGCTTTCTAGGAGTTTATCATGTCTACTAAAATACCTGATGTCACCAGTGATTCAAAATCCATTGTTCAAGGAACGCTTAACTGGGTAGGAATGAACCAATTAGCGCTGCCAATGCGCATTCAAAGTTCACCGCAGCAAGTGCACGATGTCCAAACAAAAGCAGCTACGTTTGTTGATTTAGCCTGCGAACAGAGTAAAGGCATTCATATGTCGCGCCTCATGTTAGCACTGGAAGCTTTTTCTCAAGACACCATCCTCTCACCGCGGACAGCAGCTGAGATTTTGCAACAATTTATAAGTACGCACCAGAATATCAGTGAACATGCTAAACTTGAACTCAACTTCGAAATCTTACTAAAGCGACCTGCATTAAAAAGCCAATACACGGGTTGGAAAAGTTATCCATGTAAGCTCAAGCTCACACAAAACAACAAGACACCTGTGTTTATTATGGACGTTCATATTCCATACTCTTCGACATGCCCCTGCTCTGCTGCCTTAGCACGACAATTAATCCAAGAAGCGTTCATTGACAAGTTTTCGAACCAAGCGCACTGCGATACCTCTATGGTAAGCGAATGGCTTGGTACAACCGATGGCATTGTCGCAACCCCACACAGCCAACGCAGCCTTGCGCACATTCGAGTATTGGTGAACCCAATGGATGCTTATTTTCCAATCGAAGAGCTCATTAATTGTGTCGAAACGACCTTAAAAACACCTGTTCAAACCATTGTTAAACGCGAAGATGAACAAGCTTTTGCGCTCCTCAATGGACAAAATCTGATGTTTGTAGAAGACGCTGCACGCAAATTACAGGCAACCCTTAAAGCGCATACTAAATTGAAGACCTTTTGGCTTCAAGTCGAACACCAAGAATCACTTCATGCTCATAACGCCGTAGCTTATGCTGCAAGTCAAGACTTTATTGATTGAGCAGGCTGTCATATATCAGCTAAAATAACTTCATACACAAAAGAAAGGTAATCCGTATGAAAATTGGCATTATTGGGGCCATGGAGCCCGAAGTCATCCTACTTCAACGTCATTTAAAACAAAGCACAGAACATAGTTTAAGTGGTATTCAATTTACCACAGGCATTTTAAATAACATCGAAGTCATTATTTTGCAGTCCGGCATTGGTAAAGTGAGTG
>JADHND010000062.1 GCA_016779685.1 Shewanellaceae bacterium
TTTCCACGGTGCCGCGTTCAAAAACCAATCGGCCTCGACGCGCCTGACCTTGGGTCGTGTCTAATTTAAACTTCATGCTGTGCTGTCTCCAACGGATCCTGTCTGCAAAGGATCCTGATTTTTTTCAATAAACATGGCATCACCATAACTAAAGAATCGATATTGTGATTGGACAGCGTGCTCATAGGCTGTCATGATACGGCGATGTCCAGCAAAAGCGCTCACGAGCATCATCAAGGTCGATTCGGGTAAATGGAAGTTGGTTATCATGGCATCCACGACTTGAAAGTCGAAGCCTGGATAAATAAAAATATTGGTTTCGTCTTCATAAGCACCCAATGTTCCTTGATGGTGTTGTGCTGCTGACTCTAAGGCCCGAACACTGGTTGTGCCGACCGCAATGACACGCTGGCCACGCGCTTTAGTTCGCTGAACATGTGCAACAACCTCATCGGAAACTGACACTGCTTCGTAATGCATGTGATGATCGAGAATGTCATTGACCCGTACTGGTTGGAAGGTGCCAGCACCGACATGAAGCGTGACGTATGCACAAATCGCACCTTTAGCTTGTAGCTTGGCTAGCAACGCGTCATCAAAATGTAAGCCCGCTGTCGGCGCAGCAACTGCGCCATCTTGTGATCCATAGACAGTCTGATATCGTTGCCAATCGGCAGTTTCATCCGGTCGGTCAATATAGGGTGGTAGCGGCATATGACCAATGGCTTGTAACACCGTCAGCACCGTTACATGCTTCTGCACCAATTCCAGTTCAAAGAGTGCATCGTGGCGGGCTACCATTTGCATTTCATAGTCTTGCTCAAGATGAACGACCTGGCCAGCTTTCAATGCTTTGGAAGCTTTAACGTGCGCCAACAAGCGGTTGTTCTCCAACAGACGTTCAACCAATATTTCAACCTTACCGCCAGATGACTTGCGACCGAATAGACGCGCTGGAATCACGCGAGTGTTGTTAAAAACCAACAGATCGCCTGGTTCAACGAGCTCTAGTACATCCACAAAAGTCTTATCAAGAGGAGCTGATCCTTGGGCATCAATGTGAAGCAATCTTGACGCTGTGCGTTCTGCTGTAGGATAACGCGCTATCAGCTGCGATGGGAGTTCAAAATTAAAATCAGAAACATGCATGACTTTATAACCGCTTATTAGCCAAATCAATAGGTTAAATTTAAAGTCGGTAGTGTAGCATTGATCCGACTGAAATCAAAGTATCCACCTCTGCCCTTTTTAATTGTCTCAAGAACGCTTTACCTAGAAACCACAATCAAGTACATTAACTTTTGGTCTAACAACATAGAGAACACGGTTATGTGGTTTAAAAACATCTTGGTATTTGAGCTAACGCAAGCTTTCACCCTTTCAGAAACACATCTAGAAACAGCCTTAGAAGCGCATCGGTTTCATGGCTGCTCACCTCAAGAGCAACAAAAAACAGGCTTCACACCTGCACTAGGGAAACAGGGCACCACTTTGGTTCATGCTTGGCAAGATGGTTTTCTGGTCAATTTAACGCAAGAAGACAAACTCATTCCAAGTGCTGTGATTCAAGAAACCTTCACTGAAAAAAAGGAGCAACTTGAAGATAAATTACAACGGCCGCTGCGAAAACAAGATAAACAAGCGCTCAAAGAAGAAATCTTATTTGATTTATTGCCCCGTGCCTTTAGCAAATATACACAAACACAAGCCATGATTTTGCCGCAGCAACAAAAAATTATTGTACACACCGCCAGTCGAACTAAAGCTGAAACTGTTTTGGCTTACATTCGTAAAAGTTTAGGCTCTTTGCCAGTCGTACCACTGCACTTTATTCCTAATATAAGCAGCGAACTCACCACCTGGTTACAACAAGGTCATGCTCCGCAGCCTTTTGAATTGCTGCATGAAGCTGAGTTAAAAGAACACTTAGACGATGGTGCAGTCTTGCGTTTAAAACAACAAGACTTGACCTCTCCAGAAGTACTCACTCATCTTGAGAATGGTAAAATGGTCGAGAAAATTGCTCTTCGTTATCAGGACAATCTCCAACTGGTCATCCAGGCAGATGGAGCGATGAAGCGACTTAAATACGAGACCGAGCTGTTAAGTCAGCATGACGATTTGCAAGACGACCCACTGGCAAAATTAACCGCCGATCTCCAATTGATGGGGCAACAGCTGATCGCATTACTGGCAACGTTAACGGTTTGCTTTGGCGAATCTGATGCTCAAGCAGCTGCGTAAACTATCCTCAATCAGCCGGGTGCCATCCGCATGGGATCCGGTATTGTACATAGCTACAATTTTTCATCTTAAAAACATGCAAAAACCTTCATATCCACTTATTCTTAATATAAGACGATATCATTGACAAACCTATACTGATGGTAAAAAGGTTGCATGTAATCAATGACAAATAATAAAGAAACAGCCAATAAATCAAAGCTTTTTATTCAAGAAATTAACAATATCTTGAGTAAAGTTACGTTGAGCAAAGAACAAAAATTTGTGATTGATAAGCTTTTGATCTCGTTACAAACCAAACCCGAACCTAAAACCGTCTTTAATACCTATAAAAAAATTATTGAAATCCTGATCGAAAACATTGAATCTGAAAAAAACTCACCTCAGGCTTTTCTCAAAACACTAAACCATTCTTTGCATCATGTTAAAGATGTGGTCAATGGATCTATTCAAGAAATCCATGAGCAAAAAAAACACAAAGAATCTATAGACTTATCGATCCTCAATAACATTGAAAACATCGACGACACGCTCACCAACCATCAAGACCCCAGCAAAATACGTTATGAAATCAATCAGCAACTGTCTGAATTAAGACGTGCCGTCAAAAATAAAAGCGCAATTGAGCATCAAGAACAAAACTTACTCAAAAACACCATTGAACAAATGCGCAAAGAATTGCGCAGTGTTACCTCTCACGCAAATACCTACAAAAAGAAACTTGATCAACAAAAGCAACTCACCATGATCGATCCACTCACGCAACTGCCCAATCGATTTGCACTAGAAAAACAAATGTCTGTCGAATACATACGTTCCAAGGCTGATAAGGATGGCTTATGGATTGCCATTGCCGATATTGATCATTTTAAAAAAATCAACGACAACTATGGTCATTCCAGTGGTGATAAAACACTCCAAGCGGTCGCAAAAACCATTAAAAGCTTACTGAGAGACCGTCAATTCGCTGCTCGTTACGGTGGAGAAGAATTTGTTATCTTGCTGCCTAATTTAAAAAGACAAACGGCGACTTCTATTTTGGACAGCATCAACCAACAAGTAAAAAAAATACAATTTATCTATAAACAACATAAAATTAATATTAGTATATCCATAGGTGCGACAGCTGTAAAAGGCAACGAAAGTATGCTTGAGGCATTTGATCGAGCAGACAAGAACCTATACAGTGCTAAAGACAAGGGACGTGACTGTATCGTCATGGACTAATTCACCTAATCACAAGGAAGACCTATGCAAGTCACCGTGAGCCCTCGAGGCAGCATGGATCAGCTGTCAAAAGCTGAAATTCAGCAACTGCAAATGAGCTCAAAAAGCCCATTATACCAACTCTATCGCCGCTGCTCTTTAGCCGTTCTCTCTTCAGGTGCACACCTTGATAACGCTGAAACCATGCTCAACAGCGCCCGAACCTTTGATATTAATATATTATGCGTCGAGCGCGGTATTAAAATAGAGCTCATCAATCCACCTAAGGATGCCTTTGTGGATGGTAAAATCATGCGTGGAATTCAAGAGCACCTGTTTTCAGTTTTAAGAGATGTGTTGTTTCTTAACGCGAAGTTACTCCCCTCTGCAAATCAACAACCACAGGAAGAAGCCACTAACTTGGTGTTTGATATTCTTCGCCATGCACGCGCATTATCGCTCGATCAAGACCCCAATTTAATCGTTTGTTGGGGAGGCCACAGCATCAATGAATACGAATACAACTACACCAAAGAGGTCGGCTACCAACTGGGCTTACGAGAGCTGGATATTTGTACTGGTTGTGGCCCCGGAGCGATGAAAGGCCCCATGAAAGGTGCCAGTATAGGCCATGCTAAACAGCGCTATCCCAATGGTCGCTTTATCGGCCTCACCGAACCCAGTATCATTGCAGCAGAACCCCCCAATCAAATTGTCAATCATCTGATTATTTTACCGGATATTGAGAAACGTCTGGAGGCGTTTGTGCGCATGTCGCATGGCATCATTATTTTTCCAGGCGGTGTGGGCACGGCTGAAGAACTGCTGTATTTATTAGGCATTAAACTCAACCAGAAAAATCAAAACGAACCACTTCCGATGGTGTTAACAGGCCCCAAAAAAAGTGAAGCTTACTTTAAATCGATTGACAATCTCGTCGCAAAAACTTTGGGGAAAGAAGCGCAAGCGATGTATGAAATCATTATTGATGATCCGATTAAAGTGGCGCAGACCATGCGCCAAGGCGCTGATGATATCAAGAACTACCGCAAGAAAACCGGGGATTCATTTCAATTTAATTGGGGCATCACCATCGACCATGCCTTTCAAACCCCTTTCATTCCGACCCATGAAAACATGTCACAGCTGGACATCTCCAAACATGTTGACAAAGCGCAGCTAGCAGCCACGCTACGGCAGGTTTTTTCTGGCATTGTCGCAGGCAATGTCAAAAGTGAAACCGTCCAGCAAATTGAGGATATAGGCCGGTTTCAGCTGCATGGAGAGCCTGAAATCATGCAACTAATTGACAAAATTCTCCAAGAATTTGTTGCTCAAGGACGCATGAAACTACCCGGCTCCAACTATGAACCCTGTTATGACATTTTATAAGGTACTTTAATGCAAAAACACATTCTGATTACGGGTGCCAATCGTGGCCTTGGCCTCGAGTTTACCAAACAATATCTAGCCGAAGCAAGCCACGTCACAGCAACCTACCGTCAATCCAGCACAGCGGTAGCCTTGCATGAACTTCAGGCACAATATCCGAACTCACTTAGCCTAGTTAAGCTCGATATCACCGCCGAGACTGATTGCCAGCAACTGGGCGATATGATGCGAGATCAATCAATCGATGTGTTGATTAACAACGCGGGAATAGCTGATGCTGATGGACATCAATTTGGAGAATTGAATACAAAAAATTGGCAGCAGGTGATGTTAACCAATGCCATCGCACCCTTGTTGTTAACCCAAACGCTGATTCAGCCGGTTGTTCGCGCGCAAGGTAAAATCATCTTCATCACCAGTCGAATGGGCAGTATAGCCGATAACAACAGCGGACAACGATATAGCTATCGCTCATCAAAGGCTGCTCTCAATGCCGCGGCCAAAAGTTTAGCTGTGGACTTAGAAGCGGATGGTATTGCTGTAGGGATTTTACATCCTGGATGGGTACAGACTGATATGGGTGGATCAAATGCCTGGATAACAGCCGAACAATCCGTTGCGCAAATGCGCGAACGAATTGAGGCTTTGAATTTAGGTAATACCGGACATTTTTTACATGCCGATGGTACCAATCTACCTTGGTAACGCCTTACGAACGGGTGCGGGCATGCAACTCACTATCGGTAAAGAAATAAGCAATTTCGCGCTCAGCGGCAGCGGCAGAATCTGAACCATGTACCGCATTTTCGTCAATTGTTTGGGCAAAATCACGACGAATCGTACCTGCCGCAGCTTGCGTTGGATCCGTGGCACCCATCAAGTCACGATGCGCAGCAACAGCATTGTCGCCTTCAAGAACCTGAACCATGATAGGGCCTGACGTCATAAATTCAACCAAGCTAGTAAAAAATGGACGTTCCTTGTGTTCAGCATAGAAACCTTCTGCTTGCGCTTGGGTCAAATGCAACATCTTCGAGGCAACTACTTTAAAACCAGCGGTTTCAAACCGCCCATAAATTGCACCTATGTTGTTTTGACCGACAGCATCGGGCTTAATTATAGAAAATGTACGTTCAATACCCATAAATTTATTTCCAATCATTGTCATGTTTTTAATTGACTTAACGCTGTTAAGTCTTGCTGAAAATCGATCGCAGCAGTCAGATAATTCTGAGCGCTACGATCAAAAAATGAATCACAGTTTAATACAACTGTACTCGAAATGGTATATAAAATCGTTTTTTTTATGTGCAATGTCGAGTTTGCCTAAGTCAATCGTCTCAGCACAAAACTAGTCGCCATGCTCCGAAACCATGTTAATGGTATACAATGGAATATCAACGACCACATCCGCTTCACCGACACGAGCTTGGCAAGATAAGCGGCTTTCTTGTTCCAAACCCCAGGCTTTATCAAGCATATCCTCTTCAAGCTCTTCGCATTCATTTAAGCTATCAAAACCTTCTCTGACCACCACATGACAAGTGGTGCAAGCACAGGATTTTTCACAAGCATGCTCAATATGAATGCCGATTCTCGCAGCAGCATCGATAATGGTTTCACCTGTGTTGGCTTCACAAACTGCACCCTCAGGACACAATTTTTTATGAGGTAAAAATACAATATTTGGCATAATTTAGTTATAACTCATCTACAGAACGACCTGTTAAGGCTTGTTGAATCGATTGATCCATGCGTCTTCCCGCAAAAGTTTGCGTGATGGCATCTAAAGCCGCAATGGCTTGCTTAATTCGATTCACATCTTGGGTTTGCATGACCGCTTCCAAAGCGTGCATTCCCGTTTCAATTTCTACCAACTCAGTCGATGTTAGCAATTGTTTATCTTGGTTAATGGCTTGGGTTAAGCCTTCCAGCACCCGCTGAGCTTCAACTTGCTGTTCAACCAACATCCGTGTCTGCATGTCTTCCGCGGCGGCGCTCATGGATGTGGTGAGCATTGTCGCAATTTCTGACGGTGTTAAACCAAACGCTGGTTTAACTTCAATTGCCGCTTGTACCTGCTGAGTTTGTTCTCGAGCTTCAACCACCAGCAAACCATCAGCATCGACTTGATACGTCACTTGGATACGGGCTACCCCCGCACCCATTGGAGGAATACCCTGTAACGTAAATTGCGCCAATGAGCGACAGTCACTGACCAATTCTCGCTCACCTTGTACAATGTGAATCGACATGGCGGTTTGACCATCTTTAAAAGTGGTAAACTCTTGCGCTCGGGTAATAGGAATGGTGGTGTTACGTGGAATGATTTTTTCAACCAACCCACCCATGGTCTCAACCCCGAGAGAAAGTGGGATGACATCCAGTAACAACAAATCGCTATCGGGTTTATTCCCAATTAAAATATCGGCTTGCCGAGCGGCACCTAACGCCACCACCTGATCAGGATCAATATTCACCAACGGCGATTGCTGAAAAAACCTCTCCGTGAGTGTTCTGACCAGAGGTACTCGAGTTGAACCACCCACCATGACTAAATGGTCAATGGCTTCGCAACTGAGATCAGCATCGCGCAGTGTCTTGCGACACACTCGAATGGTACGGTCAATAAGAGGTTGAATCAACTGCTCAAACTGGACACGAGTCACTTGAAGCACTTGGCGTCCAGTCGGCAATGCCACAACCATCTCCGCAGCCTCTGCCACTGACAACTGCTCTTTACATTCGCGTGCTGCAGACCACAGTAACCGAGTCGTCTCAGAATCGACTGACTGTAAGCCAGCTTCTCGTTTGAAAAAACCCACCAGCACTTGATCTAAATCATCACCACCTAGTGCCGTATCGCCACCTGTTGCCAACACCTCAAACACACCGCGTCGTAACGACAGCACCGATACATCAAAGGTGCCGCCACCTAGGTCGTAGACCACCACATTACCTTCATCTTGCGTATCGAGACCATAAGCAATAGCAGCTGCTGTGGGCTCATTCAACAATCGCAACACAGGCACGCCAACTAAGTTAGCCGCTTCTTTGGTTGCTTGACGCTGCGCATCATCAAAATACGCAGGCACGGTGATGACCACGCCTTGCAAAGCCCCTCCAAGAGTCTGCTCCGCACGTTCAATCAAAGGACGTAAGATATCAGCGGAAACCTGCACCGCATTGCGAGCGCCATGGCGTGTCTCAAACAAGGGCAGACCTTGTTGACTAGAACTCAGGTCATAAGGCAAATCATGCTGACTTGCCTCCAAATCAGTCAACGAACGCCCCATAAAACGCTTAACTGAAATCAACGTATTTTTCGGATCTGCCGCAGCGTTGGCATAGGCAGCTGCACCAACGATCACTGCATCTGGCGCATACCGTACCACCGACGGCAATACAGCCACCCCATTTGCATCGGGTAGTACCGCAACATCACCACTGCGTACTGTCGCCACCAATGAATTGGTGGTGCCTAAATCAATACCGGCGGCTAGTCGATGTTGATGCGGGACGGTGGCTTGATTCGGTTCTGATATTTGTAAAAATGCCATATGATTGTTCTTAATCCAATAAAGAGTCTTCAATTGCAGTCAACTCTTGCTGCAATTTAATGATAAATTTTAATTTGAGAACGAAAGCATATGCCGACGACCATTGATTCTGCTGCAATAGACGCGATAACTCAGCTTCAAACTGTTTGTTTGATTGCTGAATG
>JADHND010000063.1 GCA_016779685.1 Shewanellaceae bacterium
CTTATATAAGTCGATTCCATCGATCGCCTCTGGTTTCTAAATAAAAGTTCAGGTAAAATAGTCTTTCATAAAGCCTTTTTTTAAAAAATACAGCAGGTTAACCATATGATCCACATATCTGAATCAGCACAGGCGCATTTTACGAACCTACTTAAGGATCAACCCGCCAACACCCAAATTCGTGTTTTTGTTATCAATCCAGGAACAGCTGATGCTGAATGTGGCGTATCATACTGTCCACCTGATACCATTGAGCCAACCGACACGTTGCTGCCCTGTCAAGGTTTTGATGCCGTTATCGATCAAACCAGCTTGCCTTTCTTAAAAGACGCTGATATCGACTATGTCACAGAACAATTAGGCGCTCAATTAACTCTAAAAGCACCGAATGCGAAGTTGAATAAAATTGACGGCGATGCACCACTCATGGAACGGATCTCTTATGTGATTCAAACTGACATCAATCCATCATTAGCTGGACATGGTGGCCACATTAACCTGTTAGAAATTACCGAAGATGGCTACGCTATTATTCAATTTGGTGGTGGGTGCAATGGCTGCTCCATGGTCGATGTCACGTTAAAAGAAGGCATTGAAAAGCAGCTGCTTGAAACTTTTAAAGGCGAGCTCAAAGGAATTAAAGACGCAACCGAACATCAGCGAGGGGATCACTCTTACTATTAAGCGTATATAGGTTGGGCTTGGGCTAAGTATTTTTGATGAATAAAACATACGAGTAGCCCACCGCCCCTCACCAATAAAAAAGCGTGCCAAGCTAACCACAAACTATGATTTTCTAAATCTTGAAACACATACCACATGGGTAAAAAAGACCCCAAAACGGCAGCTAACATCGTATACTTCATCGCTTTCCCTAAGGCAGCCCCCATAAACACACCATCCATTAAAAAACATAAACAAGAGGTGATAGGTAACCATACTATCCAAATGTAATGCCTAGTCAGGGTTTCCTGAACAACCACAATAGACGTCATCCCTTCCGTAATAACTGTCTGCAAGCCCCACAATATAAAACTTAAACCCAGTGCCACGAGCAACATCAAATAGAATACATCAACCACCATAGGTTTAATCGTGTGCGCTTGTTGTCGACCAATACGCTGAGCAACCTCAACTTCAGCCGCATAAGCAAACCCATCTTGAACATAGGAAATGAATAAAAATAAATTGAGCAAGATGGCATTGGCTGCAACCACCGCGTCGCCATAATGCGTGGCCTGCAAAGTCATAAATGCAAGCACGCCTTGTAAGCATAAAGTACGAACCACAATATCACGATTCAGTAGCAGCGCTTGTCGTAGGTAGATAACATTTATTTTAAAACACATTGATTGCCAAAGTTCTCGATCAATCAAACGTATTAACAACCCAAGACCTAACATGAAGCCAATCAGTTCAGCGATGATACTCGCCCACGCTGCGCCAAGGACACCCCAATCAAGATACCAAATAAAAACAACATCGAGCACCATATTGGTGATATTAACGACACTAACTTGCAGTAACACCAGTTTAGGTTTTTTGTAACCCAGTAAAAAACCCAACACCACAAAATTCATCAGCACTGAAGGCGCCGCCCAGATACGCGTAGAAAAATAAACTGAAGCCGCATCTATGAATGCTGACGATGTATGCGTAAATGCAATAGCGAGATCGAAGAACCATGCTTTCCCCAGAAGAACCATGACTGAAAAGGCACAGGCGAGTAAAGCCCCCTGGGCCAAAAAGTCAAGCTGCCGTTCTGGACGGGTAGCTTGTGCGACAAATACAGACGTTGATACCCGCAAAAACTGACATAACATCATCAAAAAACTGAATAACATCGCACCGAGTGCAACACCACCTACGGTCACGGTGTGTGGCAGGTGTCCCAGGATTGCTAAATCAAATAAGCTAAGCATTGGTGTTGTCATATTTGACAACACCATGGGGACGGCAAAATAGCTTAGGTCAAGCCATCTTTGCCTTCTATTAGGCTGTTTTATTGAAGCCACATGGCTTCGAGTCGATAGCGGCATCGAGCGGGTTCAGTTTATAGTTCATCATCTCGTTCAACGGTTGGCTCGCTCTTAGTTTCTTTGAATAAGAACCGTTCAGGCTGGCGCTCTAAGCAATACAACCTAAAGAATGCAATCGAGACAAACAGGGCCAGAAAACTAAACAAGCTATCAAGCATGACACTGATATAAAATGAATCATCCCCTAAAACTTGAGCCAATAGATTAAAAAAGATACTGAATACAAAAAACAAGCTAAAGATAAATGCGGTCGGCCAGAATATATCCTTGGTAAACTCAATACTAGCTTTAACTGCTTTCATAGGAGTGAGCTGTTCGACAACGACAAAAAACGCAGCGTAGGCAAGCCGAATGGCACACCAAAGGGCTAGAATAATCAAAGGTAGTATACCTGTTATCGCAGCAGGTATCGACATTAAAAATATGGCGGAAGCAACTAAACTAAAGGTGACCATTAAGGCCGGGGTATAGCTCCAGCTTTTTCTCAAAATTTGGGGAATGCCGGCATCATTTTGATACGTTCGATAAAACATAAACAATGCAAAACAAGCCTGTATATAACACCAAAGCACAAATGAAAATACAGCCGCCAGCATATGTTCGGCACTAAAACTAATTCCGGCTGGCTCTAATCCCTTAAATTGAAAAATGAGCCAAGACTGTAGACTGGTCTCTAATACAATCCATGGAAACGTCAACAGGAAGAGAAACTGCCATTGTCCCGCGAAAAAACGCAGAGAATCTTTTAAAATTTTTACGATGTCCATGTTCACCTATACAAATTTAGACGCCTAAAACGTATTAAAAATACTTTCTAACAAAAAGAGCTGACTTTATAATGAGTCAGCTCTTTTCTCAATGAAAAAATTTAAATCATCGCTTTTTTTAATTTATTCAGCGCATTCTTTTCAATTTGACGAACTCTTTCGGCTGACACCGCATATTTAGCAGCTAAGTCATGTAAAGTCGCTTTTTCTTCATTGAGCCATCGGGTTTGAATAATATGTTGGCTTCTGCTATCTAATAAGCCTAATGCTTCTGTTAGCTTACTCTCACTTTGCTGCTGCCAATTGGCTGATTCAAACTTATCAGCGTGATTGGAATTTTTATCCTCTAAAAACAAACTCGGCGAAAAAGCTTGACGTTCATCTTCATCATCACCACTGTCAAAAGCTAGATCTTGAGAAGCCATTCTTGACTCCATCTCATGTACAGTCGATTCAGGCACACCCAGCTCTTTCGATAATATCCGCACCTCTTCTGGAGAACACCAGCCTGTTCCATGCTTGCTTTTTCTTAAATTAAAAAATAACTTTCGCTGTGCTTTCGTGGTGGCTACTTTAACAATACGCCAATTTTTAAGAATAAATTCATGTATTTCCGCTTTAATCCAATGTACAGCAAATGACACCAAACGAACGCCAAAATCAGGATTATACCGCTTGACGGCTTTCATCAAACCGATATTACCTTCTTGCACCAAATCGGCTTGTGGCAACCCGTAACCAGCATAGCCTTTGGCGATGTGAGCAACAAAGCGAAGATGAGACATAATCAGCTGCCGAGCAGCACTTAAATCCCCTTGATGATAAAGGCGATTTGCTAACGTATGCTCCTCTTGCGCGGTCAACATAGGAATGCGACTTACAGACTGAAGGTAAGCATCAGCACTGCTTACAGCCACAACCTGTGAACAAGGTAACATATTTTGCATGACGATTTTTACTCCTGTATTGCCATCATTACTAAAATGATTTAAATGACTTGTACAAATTAGATTGCTTGGGTTTGATTGTTTTTTCGATAATTTTTTAACCACCAGCGCATTATATATACCAAAAAAGAGACTAAAAGTAAAGACATAAGCAAAAATTTGAGACCACATCAGCATTAACCGTCTATAATCGCTGAGACGCCCTTACAGGTCTTCCTGTTGTTTAAAATAACGCTTCAAAGCGAGCATGGTTGCGAATAAACTGATCAAAATTGCCAGCATCACCAAACGCACCCAATCACCAAAAGTCAGACTGACAGCGACATATGCTTCTGGCAACAGCCTTAAAAAAGCAGCTTTGTAAACCACAAAGTGTGTCATCCCATTCACACATAACCAAGCGAAGGAACCACTCAGAAAACCATACCAAATGCTCAGGTATAGAAAAGGCCTCTGTATAAAAGAAATGGTTGCCCCAACGAGACGCATCACGCTTATTTGTCGATGTTGTTGAATAAGACACAATCGGATGGTGTTGTAGATAACCAAAATAACCACCACAGCCAACAGCAACGAAAAAGACAATAACAGCATGGTTAGCAAGTCCGCCATCCGATATATTTTTAACAAGACATTCATATTCAAACGAGCAGCCTCAACTTGCGGATGCTGCCGCAACTCGCTAGACAATTCCGCAATGGCCTCTAGAGAGTCTAAATCAACGACAGGTAACACTTCAAGCATGGCTGGAAGCGGATTGGATCCCAACATTGACTGCACATTTGATATATCCATCTCTCGTTCAAATTCAATCAACGCATCCGCCTTAGAAATATATCGAATGCGTTGTATTTTTGAATTTTTTTCAAGCAGCTGCATCAGTTGATTGTGCTGCTTTTGATCTGAGCTGTCATATAAATACAATTGGATTAAAGTGGCCTCATGCTTAACATGTGCTAAATTGACCGTGTTTTTCGACAACGTATATAAAGCAGCAGGGACACTCAAACAAACGCTCAAGGTCATAACATTGAACCATGAAGCCATCGTGGAACGCTTTAAATCACGTAAGCTATGCCTCACATGGCGGACATAAGTCAGTAACCACAACACGAAATGAGCACTAAAATCATACTTTCTTTTAAACAGATGCATACGTATTTAACCGTTCATTTAATTTAAATCTGCCACTGGTCAAAGATAGCGTCCGGTAACCTAAACCAGCTATGAGCTTCAAATCATGCGTTGCTATTAACACCGTCGTACCCGCTTGGTTAAAATTTTCAAATAAATTCATAATGCTATGAGACAACTCCGGATCAAGATTTCCAGTTGGCTCATCTGCAAGCAGTAGTGAAGGTTTATTCACCACCGCTCGCGCAATCCCAACTCGCTGCTGTTCTCCCCCTGATAGCATCGAGGGCAAATACCTATCAAGCCCACTCAATCCAACCAAATCAAGCGCAGCGGCAACCCGGCGACGTATATCCGCTTGGGAATAACCTTCAATAACCAAAGGCAAAGCCACATTATCAAAGATATTTTTATCCATCAACAATTGGCAATCTTGAAAAATAACCCCGATGCGCCTTCGAAAAAAAGGCATTTGTTTAACCGTTAACTGAGACAAATCATATTGATTCACCCAGATATGGCCTGTCGAAGCTTTCTCAATCCCACATATTAATTTAAGTAAGGTGCTTTTTCCTGCCCCCGAATGTCCGGTTAAAAAAACCATTTCACCTTGACCTAGATGAAAGTTAACATCCTGCAAAGCTTTTTGACCACCTGCATATGTTTTACTGACACACTCAAATTGAATCATATGATTAGCCGCTTCTCTTTTGAAATAAGGCTTCGATAAAAGCATCTGCTGCAAAAGCTTGCAAATCATCGATTTGCTCACCCACACCAATGTATCTTATCGGTATTTTAAACTGATCCGCAATTGCAAAAATAACGCCACCTTTGGCTGTACCATCTAATTTTGAAAGCGTGATGCCAGTTAAACCGACAGCTTCATGGAAAAGTTTTGCCTGACTGACCGCATTTTGGCCGGTGCCTGCATCTAAAGTTAACATGATTTCATGCGGTGCTTCAGGATTTATTTTTTTAAGAACACGTACGATTTTCTTCAGCTCATTCATCAAATGTGCTTTGTTCTGTAAACGTCCAGCAGTATCGGCAATGAGGACATCCACACCCTTAGCCTGAGCAGATGCATAGGCATCAAAAACGACCGAAGCACTATCCGAACCAGATGGTTGCGCAACAACGGGTATTTTATTTCTTTCTCCCCAAACTTTTAGCTGTTCAACAGCAGCCGCGCGAAAAGTATCTCCAGCCGCCAACATGACCGACAACCCTTGCGCTTGAAATTGTTTGGCTAACTTACCAATTGTCGTGGTTTTGCCGACACCGTTAACGCCAACCATGAGCAGCACTCGGGTCTGTTTAGGCTGATCTTGCCAATCAAGAGGCTTTTCTACTGTAGACAAAATAGTTTTGAGCTGTTCTTTGAACAGATCATACAACATGGAGGCGTCTTTAAGTTGTCGACGGCTAGCTTGCTGAGTGAGTTCACCAATCAGTTTTTCCGTGGTATCCATTCCAACATCAGCAACCAGCAATTGTTCTTCTAAAGCTTCAAATAAATCCTCATCAATTTTTTTATGTTGGAATAAACTTAAAAAACTGTCTGTGAATTGAAGTCGCGTTTTTTTTAAGCCTTGTTTTAATCTTTGAAACACACTTTTTTTGGGCGCTGATGCTTTATCGATCTCGATATTTGATGGCGTCGCTTCGTTCACTGAAGATGACGTGTTCTCCTTTTCGAATGCCATTGAATCGACTGGGGCTGATGCTTGAACCTCTGGTGCGATTTGAGATTGAGTCGAGTCAAGCTGTACCTGTTCGCATGGAGCGACAACCTCTTCAGACGGAGACGAATCAGGTTGACGTGGCATGGGCGTGACCACTGGGGGGACATCCAACTCACTCAAATCACTTTCAGAATCTATCTGAGATATCTCGCGGGGCTCTTCGGATAAGGCAGGTGTCTCCTCAATGATATCAGCCACAGATTGATCTTCTGACACAGCATCTGAAACCGATAAACTGGATCCTTGCTCTTTTTCTTCACTGATCACAATGTCTTCAGCTTTGTCTCTTTTTAACCAAGAAAACAATTTTTTCTTCAACATAAATTATTCCAAAATAACTAAAATTTTATAGGGTTAGCTGGTACAATGGACGCATATTTAACCCTGAAAAAACCATGCACGATTGTGTAAGAATTTATTTTATCATTAATCTAGGTGTGTCCCAAAAAAAGAGTCATTTTTTATGCAAAAAAACCGCAAAAAATCGTTGAAGCAGCCAGCTGGCTGCATTCGTATCATCGGCGGGCAATGGCGTGGTCGTAAAATTCCAGTGATCGATGTAGAAGGATTGCGCCCAACCACTGATCGCATGAAAGAAACACTATTTAATTGGCTCATGCCTTATCTTGCCGAAGCTCGAATCCTCGATCTATTTTCTGGCTCTGGTGCGCTTGCGTTCGAAGCTTTAAGTCGATATGCACAATACGCTCTTTTGTGTGAGAAAAACATGATGGCCGCTCAACAACTGGAACAGCACCTCGACTTGCTCAAGTGTGAAAATGCAGACGTATACCGTGGCGATAGCATCGCAATGCTGCAACATAACTGTAAACAAGCTTTCGATATTATTTTTCTTGATCCTCCATATCGACAATCACTCATCACCAGCTGCCTTGACTTAATTGAGAAGGGTCAGTGGTTAAAACCAAGTGGTATCTTATTCATTGAAATCGAACAAGAGGCGCCGGCACCTAGCCTAGGAGAAAACTGGCTTCTTCTCAAAGAAAAGCGTGCTGGCCAATCTCGCTTTCAATTGTGGCAATTTCAACATATAATACCCGGTCTTTATCTTTAAATAATGTAGCGCTAGCAATCATGCACTCCCTCTTTCTCCTAAGCTGTATCTCTCTTATTTTGGGGCCCCTATGTTATCGTCTATTGATACGGTCTCAATCTTTACTCAAAGTACTCGACGGTTTTATTTTTATTACCATCGGTGGCTTGGTGTTCACACACATTGTCCCTGAACTGATATATGCAGAAGGAATTCTGATTATCCTATGTGTTGCTTTTGGGGTGCTTGGCCCCACCTTGGGCGAAAAAGTCTTTAAACGGCACTCTCATATGACGCACAATTTAACCATTGTGCTAGGCGTGTTTGGTCTTATTCTGCATACACTCGCAGACGGAAGCGCTCTTACCATCACTGAAAATTCTGGTAATGTGTTGCTCGCAATTGGCATCATAGTACATCGATTCCCAGAAGGCTTAGCTGTATGGTGGATTGTTAAGCCTTCTTTAGGAACACGCTGGGCCGTATTTTGTATCTGCTTTATGTTGTTGGGCTCTACCGTTGGCTATTTAAAAGGCGACGCCTTTTTACATGCACTCCACATTGAGAATAATTTTCTTCAAGCCTTTGTCACAGGCTGGATTTTACATGTTGTCTTCCACCAGCCACATGCAACACATACAGATAAAACCAATCCCCAATTGGAATTTCAAACAGGTTTGGGGGCTTTATTGGGGCTCGGCATGTTGCTCGTCATGTTCGGTGTCCATCATGCCAATGAAAGCGTGAACACCAGCGAGGCGCATCAACATCACACACATATGCACAATACACACCCCGAATCCGAACTTAGCCTCTTAGATCAACAGCACTTATCAGGAT
>JADHND010000064.1 GCA_016779685.1 Shewanellaceae bacterium
AAGGCTTTGGCGATCAGTTGATGCCCAAAACAAATACCGATGGTTTTAATGTGAGTTTGCTGGAGTGATTTTAAAAAGTGACATAGACCATCAATCCAAGGTGCTCCCTCATTGACACTGTGATGACTACCCGAGATCAAATAGGCGTGGTGTGCGGTTGGGTGCAACGGGAGTTGTCCTTGATCGGCGCGATATGTCACGATCGAGCAAGTCGGCACGGTCTGCGTCAACAGATGTTGAAACAGCGTCGCACAGTTGCCAAACACCAGCTGCATACTGGCACTCATCGCATCGCATTGTAACAGTCCAATGTTCATCCCAACGTCCCTAACAAAATCCATTGTGAGCTGAGCCAGCTATACTTAGAAGATTGAGAACAAACAGCGCTCAGCCGTAGCTTATCAAGTATAGCATGCGAGCGCTGAGGTGAAGCTGTGAGATATGTTGATCGTGCTACTTTTTTAAATCAATTTGCCCAGCCTGAACAAAGACAGCATGCGCTGGAGCGCTTGGCGCAACATCAGCAGACTTTGGTCGAAGGGCATCGCTTTCGAGCGGTGGCGAGTTGGATTTTTTTTGGTTTGGTGACATTGGCTTATGCTGTGATGTCTTTAGTGCCTCAGGCTGCTGATGCACTGATCATGTTGAGTTGTTTTACGTGGTTGTTGACTTGTATTTGGTTGGGACAGACGCTTAGGCACGCTAATCAAATGAAAAACATCGCTGTCAAAATGAATTTATTAGGCGGCACCGATTTGACTGCTTTAGACGATAGTCTGGTCGTAAATCCGCTGCTGCATCTACCACCATCCACGGATTTGCATCCCGGTGAAATCATCTACAATCACACACCAGCGGTGGTATCGCAGGTTTGGTTAGCGTGGTTGAATATCTTGTGGTGGAGTCTCTTATTGGTATTGGCGTTGCCACTGGCAGACTTGTTCACGGCCGAACCATGGTGGGTGCTGGGTTTGGTGGGTAGCTTCATTGGGATCAATGGCTTATATTGGTACAGTCTGCATGCGCCATTCATACAATTTGCGTCGCTCCATCGATATGCGTTGAGGCAGCGAGATCAGGCGCGTCCTTGGTATCAAAACAGCAAAGGGTATCGGTCGCTGCGTGCCTACGGTATTTGGGCGAAGCGGCAACTTAAGCGCTGGTGGGCACGGCGTCAAGTGTAGCTGAGGTGCTGTGGTATTTATCCACCAAAGCGTAGAGAATAGCAATCGTCTCGCTGTCTAGTTGGCCATCGACCTTGCTGTTGCGAAAGTGCATTTGGAAAGCAGCAATGAGTTGCGCATAGCTGGTGTTGTCGGTTGGGGCGCGATAACCGTAGCGGACAAATTGAGCAATGATTTCGTCTTTAATGGGTAATTTTTGAAACTGATCCAAGTAAGCTTGTTTGGTGTCCTCGTCATACCATGCACCAATGTTATGTTCGAATAAGCGATGCCATGGGAATTTAGGCCCGGGATCTTGTTTGCGCCAGAAGGCAATGTCGCTGTGACCCACCACATGGTTGGGGGTGATATCTGGGTGGCGAGTTAAAATGCTCTGACACAAACGGATCAACACATCAATTTGTTCAGTACACCAGTTTGGATACAGTATGTCTTGAGTCTGTGGGTTGACGTGCGGAATGTAGACATTTTCAATGCCAATAGAAGTGTCATTGAGGTTAGGCCGTTGTCCCCAATGTGAATCTCCCGCATGCCAAGCGCGATGGTGTTCAGGCACGCACTGATAAACCTGTAGCTGTGGATGCGTATAAGTTGGATCATTTCTCTGTGGAATTAAGTAGTGGGCTGAGACCTCGGCGTTGCTGCCTGCCAGTAAATCCAGCGAGGTTTGAAAGTCCACGGCAGTGTAATGGAGTACCAAGTACTTTTCACGGCGATCGTGTGCTGGAGACTGGCAATTAATGGTGGGAACTGGATTCATGCACACTCACTTTTAAGGCATTGATAACGGAAACAGCTTCACCTAAGTATAAAGGAGGGCGCTGTATTTAACAAACGTCCCTTGGTACGTTGGGCATGCTAATCAGATAAAATAAGGTTATAATGAATAATCTGGAGTCTATACCAAGAGGAAAAAAAATGAAGACATTCCAACAGACCGTTTTAGTGATTACATTGCTGTCCAGCGTTCATGGTTATGCTAAGGATCACCATCATCATCAAGACAAGCATTATCATTCTGATGCCAGTAAAGCGGCTAAGCCAGAGCAAGCGCAGCGGGTGATAGAAGTGATTGCGACTGATGACATGCGGTTTCAGTTTAAGCCAAGTTTAGCCGAAAAGCCGATTCGACATGGTGAAATCATCACCTTTGAAGTAGAAAACGAGGGCAAAGTGACCCATGAGTTTTCAATTGACGATGGCCATGGCACCAAAATGCACCGCGCTATGATGCAGAAAAACCCGAAGATGAAGCACACGGATAGCAACACCTTGGTGCTTAAGGCGGGTGAATCAGGCAGCATCACTCGTCAGTTCACCAAGCGTCGAGCCATGGTGTTTAGCTGTAATGAGGCCGGCCACTATGAAGCAGGTATGTATAACAAACAGCAAATAAAGTGACCGCTAGGATGTTCTTTTCATAGCGAGAGGTTCGACACGTTGCTGTTCATAGCGAGTAATGAAGGTGATTGCACCAATAATCACCACTGCGCCTAACCATAATCTGCCTGGCGGCGCCCATCCAAATACCCACCAACCAGCGAGGACGTTGATGGGTAATTTGAGATGATCAAAAGGCTGAATAAACGAGGCATCGGCAACGGTGTAGGCTTTAGCCACCGCGAGTTGGGCCAAAGCAGTGAGCAGTCCGATAACAGCAAACAGCGCCCAGCTAAAGGTGGCAGTTGGCCAATCCCAATGAGGCCAGGCCAGTAGAATATTAAAGGGTGTCGTGAGGGCAAATAAATAAATGACCATGGTGGTGGGGGTGTCTTGGCGTGACATTTTTTTAACCATTAAAGCGTAGACTGCCCAGAAAAAGGCGGCCGCTAAAGGGCACAAGGTAATCCAATTAAAATCAGCTGCCCACGGTTCCAAAATCAACATGGCGCCCATAAAGCCGACGCCGGTAGCACTATAGCGGGCTGCACCGACTTGTTCTTTGAGAAACCAAGCCGAACCTAAAGTAGCGAATAGAGGTGAGGTCATGAGTAAGGCGATGCCTTGCCAAATGGGAATGGGGTAGGCTAAAGAATAAATCCAAAATTGAATCCCTATCACAGCCATGACAATCCGCAGCAAATGCCATAATTTTTGTTGGTTATAGAAGACCGCTTGGAAATCGGCTTTAGACAGCCAAGGGCACATCATGAGCAGAGCTAAGCCATACTGAATGACGCTGATCATCGTGGAACTCAGGCCGAAGTTCTGGCTGAGGTATTGAGTGAGGGTGTTGATGATCGCAAAGGCAACGCCAGCGATAACCATCAACAGCGCTCCTTGTGATGGGTGATGCGACATAGATGACTTCTTTGATCAGAAAATTTAGTGTATGAAAAACAATCGAACTTTCGTTATTGTAGCAAATTCGCCACCTAAGACGCAATGAACATAAGCCGAATCGAAAGAAACAGCTGAGTTGCGACCTTCAGCGCTGTTTTAATCTCTATAAGGTTAATTTTTTCTATAAAAAGTTGAAGTTAAAATTTTAATTTTTAACTTAGGTAGCGTATCATAGAGCTAATGTTAAATAAAAAACATAAAATGAATCATAATTTAATATATTATCATTTTATCGATCACAAGATGTGGGAGAAGAAATTTCGTGTTAGAAGCCTATCAAATTCATGTTCAAGAAAGAGCGGCACAGGGTATTGTAGCAAAGCCTCTAGATGCCCATCAGGCAGCTGCGCTCATCAAAGCCATCAAAGAAGCCAGTTCTGATCCAGACAACACTATGTTGGATTTATTGTCTCAGCGTATTCCACCAGGCGTGGATGAAGCTGCATATGTCAAAGGTGCTTTTTTAGCTGATATCGCGCAGGACAAAGAGAAAAATAAACTCATTAGCCGTGAACAGGCCACTCAATGGTTGGGTACCATGCAAGGGGGCTATAACATTCAACCTTTAGTGGCTTTATTAGATGATGCTGATTTAGCATCGATTGCTGCTAAGGCATTGGAAAATACCTTGCTGATGTTTGACGCCTTTCATGATGTGGTCGAAAAGATGAAAGCAGGTAACGCAGCCGCGAAGCAAGTGGTGGAATCGTGGGCAGACGCCAACTGGTTTTTAAATCGACCTAAGCTGGCAGATAAAATCACCCTAACTGTTTTCAAAGTTCCGGGTGAAACCAACACCGATGATCTATCCCCTGCACAAGATGCGTGGTCACGTCCTGATATCCCGTTACATGCCTTGGCCATGTTAAAAATTACCCGTGATGGCATTACACCAGACGATGACGGCCATGTTGGCCCCATGAAAAAAATTGAAGAACTTAAAGCGTTGGGGCATCCATTGGTTTATGTGGGAGATGTCGTTGGTACTGGCTCATCGCGAAAATCAGCCACCAACTCGGTGTTGTGGTTGATGGGTCAAGACATTCCCTTCGTCCCTAATAAGCGCGCGGGTGGTTTTTGCTTTGGGACTAAGATTGCGCCGATTTTTTTCAACACGATGGAAGATGCTGGCGCCTTACCGATTGAAATGCCCGTTGATGAGATGGAAATGGGTGATGTGATTGATTTTTATCCGTATGAAGGCAAAGTTAAGCGTCATCAAACCGATGAGGTGATTGCTGAATTTGCATTAAAAACAGATGTGTTGTTGGATGAAGTGCGTTCAGGCGGTCGGATCCCCTTAATCATTGGGCGCGCTTTGACGGACCGGGCTTGCAAAGCTTTGGATCGTGAACCCTCAGATGTGTTCTTGCGCCCCAAAGATGTGAGTGATACCGGCAAGGGCTATACCTTAGCTCAGAAAATGGTCGGCAAAGCTTGTGGTGTGCAGGGCATTCGCCCCGGTCAATACTGCGAACCCTTCATGACCACAGTCGGCTCACAAGACACCACTGGCCCGATGACACGTGATGAATTGAAAGACTTGGCTTGCTTAGGTTTTAGTGCGGATTTGACCATGCAATCTTTTTGTCATACTGCGGCTTACCCCAAGCCAGTCGATGTTGAAACCCATCATACCTTGCCTGATTTTATTATGAATCGTGGCGGCGTTTCTTTACGTCCTGGTGATGGTGTGATCCATTCTTGGCTCAATCGTATGCTACTACCCGATACTGTCGGCACTGGTGGCGATTCGCACACGCGTTATCCTTTAGGCATCTCGTTTCCTTCGGGCTCTGGCTTGGTGGCGTTTGCGGCGGCGACCGGTGTCATGCCGCTTGACATGCCACCGTCTGTGCTGGTGCGCTTCAAAGGTGAGATGCAACCAGGAATTACTTTGCGAGATTTGGTGCATGCGATTCCGCTGGTGGCCATTGAAAAGGGTTTATTGACCGTTGAGAAAAAAGGCAAGAAGAATATCTTCTCAGGTAAAATTTTAGAAATTGAAGGCCTTGAAAACTTAAAAGTTGAGCAGGCTTTTGAGCTGTCAGATGCCTCAGCTGAAAGAAGTGCAGCTGGTTGTACCATTAAGCTCAACAAAGAGCCCATCATTGAGTATATGAGTTCTAACATCGTGATGTTCAAATGGATGATTGCCGAAGGTTATGGTGATCGTCGTACTATCGAGCGTCGTATTGAAGCGATGGAAGCTTGGTTAGCCAATCCTGAACTCTTGAGTGCCGATGCTGATGCAGAGTACGAAGAAATCATCGAGATTGATTTGAAAGACATTCAAGAACCGATTTTATGTGCGCCGAATGATCCCGATGCAGCTTGTAAGCTCTCCAGTGTCGCAGGAGATGCGGTGCAAGAGGTGTTTATTGGTTCATGTATGACCAACATCGGTCATTTTCGGGCAGCTGGCAATTTGCTAAATGAATTTAAAGGTCAGCTCACCACTCGTTTGTGGATCGTTCCGCCCACGAAGATGGATCAGCAACAACTGATCGATGAAGGTTACTACGGTATTTTCGGCAGGGTTGGTGCGCGTACTGAAATGCCAGGTTGCTCTTTGTGTATGGGAAACCAAGCTCGTGTCGCTGATAAATCTACGGTGGTTTCTACCTCAACGCGTAATTTTCCTAATCGGATGGGCGCAGGTGCAAACGTCTATTTGTCTTCGGCTGAGTTAGCCGCCGTGGCTGCCATTAAAGGTCGACTACCCACAGTCCAAGAGTACATGGATTATGTGAAAAAGTTGGATACCATGAAGTCTGAAACCTATCGGTATTTGAACTTTAATGAAATGCAGACCTACACCGATATTGCTGACAAGGTTCAAGTCAGTAAACAAGGCAAGGTTTAATCGAGAAGCGATCGTGATGTGGTTATCACGGTCGCTTTATTAGGCCAAGTGTTATTGCTGGTGAGTTTGATACAGTTGTTCGAGCAGCAAGTCTTCCAACTCAAACCTTTGTTCCATCAATTCACCTAGATTTGAGAGATCTTCATCCAGTTCATGCATATCATCGGTGGCTGCACAGTTCGCGTATTTTTCATTAAAAGATAGGACTACATCGGTGGTCATGTTAATTTTGGGGACAACCTTGTCATTAAGACGCATGCGTTCTTGGTGTTTTTGTTCATAGTTGAGCATGATTTCTTCATAAATTTCAAAATGCCCTTCGGAAATATAATCCACTAAGTTATTACAAAATATAGTGAGTTGTTCGGGGGTAGGCAGTGTAAATTGTGGCGTTTCATAGGGGGGCAGGTTAGCGACTTGGCAGTAGTGTGATAATAACTTGGCGCGATGTGCTAACCAATTGTCAATATGCTGATTAAAGCCGCCCCATTTATGTTGAATTAAGCTTGCTTGATCTTGCATCGTATCCATTCCTTTACGCTACCCATTTCTCTTTAAGCATATCGCTTACCATTTAAATTTTCAATAAATAAGCCGAATTAATCGGTGCATGACGGCATGCATTAAATCAAAACATGAACATAAATCAAACAATTTTTAATATTTAAAGCATGGGTTTGAGGTTGGCTATGTGTGACGGCTATATAATTGGAAGGAAGCGAGATTTATGTTAGGAATTATGTTTGAACGGCAAGCAGTTTAAATGCATAAATGCTACAATAGCCGCATTGTATTTCATACGGAATGAATAAGATATGTTTTCAAAAATCCAAAATGATCGGTATTTGCGTGCATTGCGCCGCCAGCCTGTGGATCGAACCCCTGTTTGGATGATGCGTCAAGCAGGGCGTTATTTGCCAGAGTACCGAGCTGTACGTCAACAAGCTGGTGACTTTATGCAGCTTTGTCGCTCATCTGAATTGGCTTGTGAGGTGACGTTGCAACCATTGCAACGTTTTCCATTGGATGCGGCAATTTTATTTTCGGATATTCTGACGATTCCTGATGCCATGGGTTTAGGGTTGTATTTTGAAACAGGAGAAGGGCCAAAGTTTGAACGCTTAGCGGATACGCCTGCTGCGATTGCTGCGTTACCCCTGCCTGATCCCGTGGATGATCTGGGTTATGTGATGGACGCAGTTAAGCTTATTCGGCATGAGTTAGGTGGTCGAGTGCCTTTGATAGGCTTTACGGGTTCACCTTGGACTTTGGCAACGTATATGGTTGAGGGTGGCGCCACCAAAAGTTTTACTAAGATAAAAAAAATGATGTTTAGCGAGCCTGCTCTTCTGCATCAATTGCTCGAAAAATTGACACAAGCCGTGGTGCTTTATGTCAATGCACAAATTGAGCACGGAGCGCAGTCCATTATGATTTTCGACACTTGGGGTGGGGTGTTAACAGAACCTTGCTATCAAGCATTTTCATTGGCCTATATGCAAAAAATCTTAGCAGGCATTCACCGCGAATATAATGGTGAGCACATTCCAGTGACCTTGTTTACCAAAGGTGGTGGATTGTGGTTAGAGCAGATTGCTGCCACAGGTTGTGACGGTGTTGGGTTGGATTGGACCGTTAACATTGGTTCGGCGCGTCGTCGCATCGGGCAACATGTTGCTTTACAGGGCAACATGGATCCAGCCACGCTGTACGCATCACCGGCTCAAATAGAGGCTGCGGTGCAAACGATTCTAAAGGATTTTGGTTCCGGTCCAGGACACGTCTTTAATTTAGGGCATGGAATTCATCCTGATGTTGATCCTGAGCATGTCCATGCATTTATCGAGGCTGTTCACCGCTGCTCGCAGCAAGTCTGTGTTGAACGATAGGGTGGAGGAGTAAAAGTGAGCATGATCGACAATTTTATAAAACTTTTTGCCGAGGCCGCCCCGTGGCTTCTACTAGGTTACGTGGTAGCCGGTTTTATTAAAGTGTTTATACCAATGCAATGGTTTCAAAAACAACTGGGTGGTCAAGGTATAGTCCCTATTGTTAAAGCGACCTTGCT
>JADHND010000065.1 GCA_016779685.1 Shewanellaceae bacterium
AATGGATGTAATCGTAGGAGGGCATTCGCAAACAAAAGTTTGCATGAAAGCTGAGCACCATCACGCTTCAATCCAAGTTAATAGTAATTGTTTACCGGATAAAGTCAATGGTACTTGGATTATGCAGGCCCAAGATTGGGGCAAGTATGTTGGTCGCGCTGATTTTGTATATGCGCAAGGCCAGTTAAAGTTAACGCGCTATCAGCTTATCGATGTTAATTTAAAAGATTCTATTCAGCCAAGAATTAAACCTGATTTGGAGGTTAAAACTTTTTTAACCCCTTACTATGAGGCTGCTCAAGCAGAGTCGCAAAATGTCGTGGCTTATTTGGATCGAGATTTACCAGGCCAAAGATCACGAGTCCGTAGCCAGCAAACTGCTCTTGGCGCTTTGGTCGGCGATGCTGTTAATAACGTTCTAGATGTTGATTTTACCATCACGAATTCAGGAACGATTCGCGATTCACTCGCAGCCGGTGTGATTACGAACAAAGATCTTTTAAGGGTTTTTCCTTTTAAAAATAAAATGATCAAAATTAACACGACTGGAGCTGAATTGATGCATTATTTAGCGCTGGTGGCTCAAATTCCAGCAGGGACAGGGGCTTTTCCACAATTTTATGGGATCATCCTACCGTATCACTTACCGTTGCGCCCAGAGGAGATTTTAATTCAAGGCAATCCTTTAGACGTCAATCGTATTTATAGTTTTGGTGTGAGTGACTTTATGGCTTACGGTGGCGATGGCTATCCATACGTGATGGAGAATGCAGCCTATGAAGTTGATGAGATGGATTTTTATCATCGTCATGTTTTGGAGCGTTTTTTCGAGGCTCAATCAGATTTGGTGTTGCTACCTTATTTTGAATACGCTAAACAACAAACGCTTATGGCTCGGACTTCTCTTGAATAGCTTCTTCAGATACATCGTAGATCATGATGCTGATGTGCGTTACTTTGCCTGTCAATGATGTTAAAGGTGTCATGGTGATATTCTGATACATAAATTCACTAGGACTGCTCAATGGACGGTGATTACTGAATTTAAATAAGTAAGGACGTTGTTTCCAATTAATAAACGTCCTTATTTTTAAATTAAACATTGAGTTCACTTTTTTTTCAAACCATGATTGCTCAATTTCAGGGAAATTGACAAATAAATTTTGCCCTTTAATGGTGTTGGGTGCAACATTACTGTAGCTCTCCATAAATCCATTCCATAATTGAATGTTATATTGGGTATCGATGACCACTAACCCAACTTCAATGTTTTGAATGATGTCGATAAGCCAATGCATTTCATCAACTTCGTTGTGTTCTAAACTCATATTTAATCATCCAATAAGTAATTTAATTTAAATTGTAAGGTCTCGAGTGATCTTTCTGTAAATAAAATGAGGAGATCACAACAAATGTTTTCGTTTTCAATCGTGTAATTAATTTCTGTAGTGAGTACTTTTTGCCAAGAATTAACACTTCTCGCCAACAGCGATGTTGGCGTTAGGTCATCTCCTAGGACAATAGGGTGCCGTTGGGCAAAGACCATATCGAGTTGAGTACCAAAGCCTTGGATAAAAGCACCAATTAATATATTGGAGACGTCGACCAGCATTTCTAATTTGACGTTGGGCTTGTCAGAATAATTCGGAAAGTCAATGAGACGGGCTAAGTCTTCATAATTGGTATCATGAAAAATAATCAGTGCTTCTCCAGCAACCCCGCCACTCATGAAACTTTGGCAGAGAGCCAGTGTCCCTGTTTTTTTTTCAACCTCTTCTAATACCATTGAAAGTTCTTGTATTTCTAAGAGATTGACATTAGGAATTGGCATTTTAACAAACACATTCAGTACACTTGCCAATAAAGCGGCAGCCTGCCCCATAGCAATGTTTGAGATTTCTTGTACAGCTTCGCGAATACCTGTTTGTAACATAGGGTTAGAAACCCCTTTGCTTTCGGTACGGGTTTTGATGGGAGCTGGTGTTGCTGGAGCGGCAGCTTGGGTAGCTTTAGGTGTGAGTGAAGGCGTCGATGCAGCTGGCGCTGGCTTTTCTGAATCGGTTGCTTTTGAATGAAAAATATTAAATTGTTTTAAAAGTTCAATTAAGGTGTCTGTTTTGCATGGTTTTTGAATGAATGCGAGCGCACCTAACTCTAGAACTCTTTTTTTTGCTTCTTCTTGAATGTCGCCTGAAATAACGATGACTTTTTGCTTTAAACTTGATATTTGCATGGCCTGCAGTACTTGATAACCATCCATAACAGGCATGTTTAGGTCTAGAAACAAAACATCGCCCAGATCTTTCTGTAATCCTTCCACAGCTTGATGACCATTTTCGGCATAGGTAATTGAAACATCCCAGTCGATTGGGAGAGCCCGAGTGAGTTGTTTGCGAGCCATGGATGAATCATCACAAATAATAATAGGCGTCGACATGAGGATTTAAATATAGAATGGGTACGTTTTTAAAGCATAGTTTGAGTTTTAGAAATTATCTTGGGTGTTGTTTAAATTTTTACGCTTGAAAAAGAGGGTATTGCTTAACCCAGTTCTCTTTTTCCTTTTTAGTCATACTCTTAATTTTGTATTCAAGCTGACTGGCTTCGCTACGATTGGATAATACGTATAGCGAAACCAGAATGACGGGGCTTCGGGCTCGGGTGTATTTAGCACCTCGCCCTGTGTTGTGCTGTTTCATTCGTCTTGAAATGTTGGTGGTGATGCCTGTATAGAGCGTTTTATCATCGCATCTCAGCAAATAAACATACCAAGCCTGGGTTTTTGCCATGTTAAAAATTCAATATCTCAGGCTCGAACAGCTTTTCAATTTCATTGATGAATTTTTTATCCACTAAAAATAAAATGATGTGATCACCTGATTCAATGGTGGTCTTATCATGGGCAATTAAAACTTCATCATCACGCAGGATGGCGCCGATGGTCACACCATGAGGGAGTTTTATTTGATCGATCTGCCGACCAACCACTCGAGAAATTTCTGGCGTACCGTTGGCGATAATTTCAATGGCTTCAGCCGCGCCTCTTCTCAAGGAGTACACATGACAAATTTCGCCTTGTCGGATGTGCGTTAGAATAGCAGAAATGGTGGCTTGTTGTGGAGAGATGGCGATATCAATGCGAGCTTCTTGAATGAGTTCAGAGTAGGCTTCACGCTGGATCAGCACCATCGCTTTTTTTGCGCCCAGTCTTTTTGCAAGCAAGGCGGACATGATATTTGCTTCATCATCGTTGGTTACTGCAATAAAAATATCAACCTGATCAATATGTTCATCGATAAGCAATTCATTATCAGAAGCATCACCGCAAAAAACGGTGGTGTTGCTTAGGCGTTCTGAAATCAGTTGTGCCCGTTCAATGTTGCGTTCAATTAGTTTGACATTATGCTGCTCTTGTAAACGATCAGCCAGCCCATAGCCTATGTTGCCACCACCGGCAATCATGACATTATGATATTGATCATCGTTTTTTTGAACCTCAGCAATCACCTCACGAATATGCCGAGAGTCGGCAATAAAAAAGACTTCATCTCCGGCTTCAATCATCGTGGTGCCACGAGGCATGATGGGTTGACCCTGACGAAAAATAGCGGCAACTCGTGTGTCAATGTGTGGCATATGCTCTCGTAGCGAAGAGAGTGCATTGCCTACAAGCGGACCGCCATAATGTGCTGTCACTGCAATTAAACTAATATGCCCTTCTCCAAAATCCAGTACCTGTAAGGCGCCAGGATATTGAATCAGCCGTAAAATATAGTTGGTGACGAGTTGTTCAGGCGCAATCATTTCGTCAATGGCAAAACCATAGGGCTGATTGGCTTCATCGGGATCATATTTGATGAAAAGATTGTCTTTATAGTCTAGATATTTTTCTGAACGGATCCGTGCAATTTTTTTTGGGGTGCCAAATAAAGTATAAGCGGTGTGGCAAGCAGCAATATTGGATTCATCGTTGCTTGTAATTGCAATGATGAGATCAGCATCATTGGCGCCTGCGCTATGAAGAGTAGAGGGATGGGAGGCGTGTCCTTGCACCACTCTTAAGTCATACTTGTCTTGTAACACTCGTAGTTTTTTTTTATCTAAATCAACAATGGTGATGTCGTTGTCTTCGCTGACGAGGTTCGCTGCTAAACTTGCGCCTACTTGCCCAGCGCCTAAGATGATAATCTTCATAAGTCTGTTTCCATTAACTTTTGTAATCTAGCATAATAGAAACCATCCATATTGTCTTGCCCTGGTAAGATTTGCCAGCCAATTTTTTCGGGCGCATGTTCAATAGGGCAGTGTTTTGCATTAGGCGTTCGAGCCAAAAAGTTTGCAATTTGTTGCTCATTTTCTTCCGGCAATACCGAACATGTAGCGTATAGAAGTACCCCATTCGGTTTTAAATGCTGCCAACAGGCATCTAAAATATCAGCTTGTCGTTTAACTAGACAAGTGATGTCACTGGCTTGGCGCAACCATTTGATGTCAGGGTGGCGTCTGATAACCCCAGTTGCGGAGCACGGCGCATCTAGCAAAATACGGTCATAATGCGCCCCTTGGTGCCACGTTGAAAAATCACTGGCATCGCCCACTTGTATGTTAGCTGACAATTGTAAGCGTTTGAGATTTTCATCAATACTTTGAAGTCGCTGTGGTTCAATATCGATGGCCACCAGTTCTTGTATCCAAGGATAGCGCTCAAGTAGGTGGCATGTTTTCCCCCCCGGAGCTGCACACGCATCTAAAACTCTATCATTGGGTTGGCAAATCAAAAGTTCAGCAGCCCATTGTGCTGCTGCATCCTGAACCGACGCGCTGCCTTCCATGAATCGAGGTAGCTGAGTAACACCATGAGGCTGCTCTAATAACATCGCGTTATCGCTAGGCCCTGCGCTAGCGTGGATGTCAGCTTGTTTCAAATCAGCCAAGTATTGACTTCGTGGTTGTTGACGCGCATTGTTTCTGAGCCACATTGGAGAACGTTGATTGTTCTGTTCGAGAATGGTTTGCCAATGGTGAGGGTAGGCAGTTTTAATTTTTTGGATAAGCCAGTTGGGGTGCCGATATTTAAAAACAGGTGTTTCATCTGGTAAGCTTGGGCGTTCTCGATCCAGCTTACGTAGTATAGCATTAACCAATTTCGTCAGATGCTTAGCTTTGAGTGCCCGTGCGGCCTCTACGGTCTCAGAAAGAACAGCATATTTAGCCGTACGCATGAAGTACAATTGGTAAGCGCCGACCATCAGCAGATGATGGATGACACGATCTTTGCGTCCAAATTTTTTGGAAAGCTGAACGCTGACAAGTTGATCAAGAACTGGGAGGTGCCTTAAAACACCATAGGAAATTTCCCCGACCAAGGCTTTATCTGCTGGGCTGAGTGGTTGCTGAGCGCTAGGGAGCACTTGCGATAGCGATTGCTGCTGTTCAACTACTTGAAAACAAACACGAGCAGCGATGGCTCTAACGTTAAGCGTTTTCATGAGCTGCTGATCAAAGAAGTGCCTAACTGAAACCAGTTTGGATGGGCATTGATGATGTCTTGAACAGGTAAACTGCGTTTGTTAGGCATTTGAATCTTTTCTAATAGCAAGCTGCCTTGGCCAGTGCTGATGAGCAATCCTTGCGCATCACAGCGAATAATTTCGCCACAAGGCCTACTATCATTCTCAGGCACTACACTAGCAAGTTTGACTTTAATAGCTTGCTGTTTATGAATGAAATAGCTGTTTGGCCATGGGTCAAAGGCTCGAATTTCTTGATGAAGTTCGGTGGCTGATTTTGTAAAATCCAGTTGTGCTTCAGCTTTCGTGAGCTTATGAGCATGGGTTGCTTGAGCGTGATCCTGCGGTTTCGGCTGTAGTTGACCTTGTCCCATTGATAGCAATGCATCCAGCAACGCAGTACAGCCAAGCTGAGCTAATTTTTCATATAAAGTGGCGCTGGTGTCTTGTTCTGTAATGTCACAGCTGGCTGTGTATAAGATGTCGCCAGTGTCTATACCTTCGTCCATTTGCATAATCGTGACACCTGTTTCGCGATCACCTGCCCAGATAGAACGCTGAATGGGAGCGGCTCCACGCCATTTAGGCAACAATGAACCATGGACGTTGAGACAACCTAGTTCAGGGATGTCTAAGACAGCTTGTGGTAGAATTAACCCATAAGCAACCACCACCATGAGATCTGCTTGATGGGCTTTTAGCTGCGCTTGAACTTCCGTGTCTCGTAAGGTTTTAGGTTGAAAAACGGGAATATGAGCTGCTAATGCCAGCTGTTTGACCGGGCTTTCTTGAAGGCGTTGACCGCGGCCAGCTGGTTTATCGGGTTTAGTGTAGACCGCAACGACATCGTGATGACTATTCAATAAACTGGTTAAATGACGGGCAGCAAAATCAGGCGTACCCGCAAAGAGAATGCGATAGGATTTCAAAGTAGACAACCTCGTGGTGTTTTTATGGATTGTTTTTATTTTTTCGAGTCTGTTTCAGTAGCTTTTCTCGAATGCGTTGGCGTTTAAAGGGAGACAAGTAGTCGACAAATAAAATACCTTTGAGGTGGTCTACTTCATGTTGAATACAAATAGAAAGCAGTTCATCAGCATCCAATTCAAACGGCTGCCCCATGGCATCAAAAGCTTTAATATGGACACGTTCGGCTCGTTCAACAGCTGCGTATACATTGGGTACAGATAAGCAGCCTTCTTCATTGGTAAAGGTGCCCGCTGTTGAGGTGAGTTCAGGATTAATAAAAATTTTTTGGTCGTCCTGATTGTCTGAAAAATCCATCACAATGATTTGCTTGTGTACATTGACTTGGGTCGCAGCTAAACCGATGCCATTCTCTGCATACATGGTTTCAAACATATCGGCTATTAATTCTTTTAGCGATTCGTCAAAAACAGTAACGGGTTCAGCGATAGTCCGTAAGCGCTCGTCTGGGAAAGTTAACACATCTAGTTTAGCCATACACATACTCTTGTTTAATCAGGGGGTTTAAAGGTTTTATCCCCGTTATTTTAACATTTATTGACCCTAAAAAGGTATGTTTTTGTGTTGGAAACGCAGATTTAATCGCTAATTTCAATCACAATAGTTTTCTCTGCTTTGTTATATCGCCTATAATCAAATTAAGTTCAATATAAAATAAGTCGCGATCAGATGCATACATGATCAAAGCTTAACAGCGTGGTAGATGTAAAATCAAAGGCAGGACAGGTTTTCATAGTGTAAGTTCCATAGGGTCATTTGGGTATCGAAAGGAGCTGGTTATGTTTGACATATTAATGTATCTGTTTGAAAATTTTGTACACAGCGACGTAGAACTGTTGATTGATCAAGATGAATTAACTGAGGAGCTCGTTCGAGCAGGCTTTCACAAATCAGATATTTACAAAGCTATCTCTTGGTTAGAAAAGTTGGTGGCTTTGCAAGAAAGCGATGTTTCCGCTTGTTTTCATGCAACGTCAAATCATTCTATTCGTGTATATGCAACAAGCGAAGTTGAAAAAATGGATGTGCAGTGCCGCGGCTTTTTGCTCTTTTTAGAACAAGCTGGGATCTTAACGCCCAAGACCAGAGAAATGGTGATTGAACGCGTGATGGAACTTGACAGTCATCATTTGATTTTAGAGGATATCAAATGGGTGGTCTTAATGGTGCTCTTTAACGTACCCGACAATGAAAACGAATATGCGCACATGGAAGATTTGTTATTTGAGCTGCCGGATAGTCGTATTCATTAGTTGGTTAATACACATGTTTAATGCCAACGCGCAGGTTGGCATTAAAAAATCACATCTGTATTGTTATCTACTTTTTTGAGCTGCTCATATACTTGATGGCAGCTTTATAATCGGCATCGCTACAATCCGTACACATGCCACCTGGAGGCATGGCATTTTTTCCTGCCTTAATACTTTTCACTAAAGCTGGCATCCCTTTGGCTAGGCGAGTTTTCCAAGCTGCACTGTCTCCTTTTTTCGGTGCGCCGGCTACCCCAGCAGCATGGCATGTTTGACAAGCTTTTTTGTAGACAGCCTCACCAGACTGCGCTGACAATAAAGGTGACAATATACCTAGCATTAGAGTAGTTAGTAATATTTTTTTTGTCATAAGAAATTCCTATCTTCAATTTTGAAAGCTCACTTTAACTTACATAACTATTGTAACGAATTTTACAAAAAAAAAAAATTAATGTATAAAATTAAATAAAAAAAAGGCAACACCAAAGTTGAGCATGTTATAAGCTGCGGATTTGTGGTAAGGTAATCCCGTTTTTTATTAGAGAAGAATATTAACACTAGGTTTATTTATTATGGATGATATCCCTATTTTGCAGGTTCAAGAAATCCAATGTGTGCGCCAAAATCGGCTTCTGTTTCAGCCTGTTACCTT
>JADHND010000066.1 GCA_016779685.1 Shewanellaceae bacterium
CAGCAATTAACGCAGAACTCTCATTTTTTTAGACAGCAAATGGCCGATGCGGGCTTTGTTTTAGCTGGTGCAGACCATCCCATTATTCCTGTGATGATAGGAGATGAAATAAAGGCAGCAGATCTTGCCAAGCGATTACAGCAGGACGGCATCTTTGTGGTCGCTTTTTCATATCCAGTCGTCCCTAAAAGTCAAGCCAGAATTCGCACCCAAATCTCTGCCGCGCATACAAGAACGCAACTGGAGACAGCCGTGCGAGCTTTTACTCAACATGGACGCGAACTGAATATTATTGACTGAAATATTATTGCCAAATACCAAGGAGAAAAGCGACGCCTAGTAGTCGATAAGACCCAACAGCGAAGCTAAATGAAACTATGAAAGCATTAAGTAAACTTCACTCTAAACCGGGCCTATGGCTTATTGACGCCCCCATCCCTGAAGTGGGTCATCATGATGTTTTGATTAAAATCCATAAAACCGCTATTTGTGGTACTGATGTACATATTTATCACTGGGATAAATGGGCTCAACAAACCATTCCAACCCCTATGATTGTAGGCCACGAATACGTAGGTGAAATTGTAAAAATTGGTAAAGAAGTCAAAGGCTTTACCATGGGCGATAGAGTTTCAGGGGAAGGACATCTTATTTGTGGCGTGTGTCGCAACTGTCGCGCAGGTAGACGACATCTTTGTCCTAAGACACAAGGTGTGGGCGTCAATCGGCAGGGTGCATTTGCTGAGTATCTTGCTATCCCCGCTATGAATGTATTTAAAATACCAGATATCATATCAAACGACGTTGCTGCTATTTTTGACCCTTTTGGTAATGCCGTTCATACTGCTCTTAGCTTCAATGTGACCGGGGAAGATGTTTTGATCATGGGGGCAGGTCCGATAGGTATTATGGCTGCCGCAGTTTGTCAGCATATTGGAGCTCGTCACGTGGTCTTAACCGATATCAACGACAGCCGTTTAAATTTAGCTAAAGCAATCGGCATTCATAACCGTGTTAATATCAAACAACAAGCTTTGCAAGATGTGATGGCGCAGCTTGGAATGCAAGAAGGCTTTGATGTTGGCTTAGAGATGTCAGGACAGGGTGATGCCTTTGATGCCCTAATTGATGTAATGATCCATGGTGGTAAGGTTGCTATGCTGGGCATTCCAGCTCAACCCACGACCGTTGACTGGTCGCGGATCATTTTCAAAGGCATTGAAATAAAAGGCATCTATGGTCGAGAAATGTTTGAAACTTGGTACAAAATGGTAACATTGGTTCAATCAGGCCTTAATTTAATGCCCTTGATCACGCATCAGTATCCGATGGATGAGTTTGAGCAAGCCTTCGCTAAAATTCAAACAGGAGAAGCGGGCAAGGTTATTCTTAATTGGGATCATCTAGGTTAATGTTGGCAGTCCTGACAAAAAACCGTGGCTCGTTGACCTAATTTCTTAAAGCTCAATGGTCGTGAACACAGAGAACAAGGTTCATCTTGACGGCCGTATACATGTAAATCTTGTTTGAAATAACCAGGCTTTCCATTTGCTTGAGCGAAATCTTTTAAGGTGGTACCACCTTGCTCTATCGCTTGCTCTAAAATCAACTTAATGTGGTGCACCAGCTTGACACACGCAGTGGGTGTTATCAGGCCAGCTGGTTTTTCTGGATGAATACCACACGCAAATAATACTTCATTGGCATAGATGTTCCCTACCCCCACAACCAACTGATTATCCATCAAGCAAAGCTTGATCGATTTTTTACGGTTAGCCAATGCTTTTTCTAAATAAGTCGCATTGAATGCTGGCGTTAAAGGTTCAGGGGCTAAATGTTGCAGTAACGGGTGACTGCTGTTTGACTTGGGCAACCACAACCATGAACCAAAACGCCTCGGATCATGGTAACGCAAACAAGATGACTGATTGGCAAAATAAACTTCAATGTGATCATGCTTGCGCCGAGGAGCTGCAACCGAGGTCCACTGTAAATGACCAGACATGCCCAAATGAACCATGATGGATCCTGAAGCAACATCAATAAGCAGGTATTTCCCTCGACGACGCACATTACGAACGGTTTGGCCAGATAGTTCCGCAATAACCGATGGCACAGGCCAACGTAATTGGTGTTGGTAAATATTAACTTTTTCGATTGTTTGATCAACAATGTGAGGCAAAAGACCCAGGCGAGTAACTTCGACTTCGGGTAGTTCAGGCATGGAATTTCTCTTATAAGACTTTCTTTTAACGGGAAAAAACAACAAACTCATTTAGTTGTTCATTGACAGCATTTGACAGCTGATACCATCTTTTAGAGTGTGATTGTAGCAAACTTTTTTCTGGGAACCAAGACCAAACCAAGACTGAACTCGCCCCTTCAATATGGAATCGAATAGGTTTTGAGTCGGTATCGACAACTTGTGGTTCCGCAATCGGCTTTGCTTGCAAGGCCGACCAAAATTGTCCCGTCTCATTGCAACTGATCTGAATTAAATTACAATGCCACACGCCTTTATTGAGATCCCAAACCAACCTCTGAAACTCAACCCGGTATACCGGATGCTCTTGATCAAACATAGGCATAAAATCAACTTTACTATTGAGATATCGATCCATTAGATTGAGTAAAGCAAACATGATTAAACAAGTGAATAAAATAATATTGTTTTTTTGACGTGTCGATAACGCCATATAAATCTCCCTAACTGTTCCTAAAATTGTGTTGCTTCAAAAAGCACATTCGGCTTAAAATTACACACTTCATCAATAAGAAAATAGCATAATCTATGGCTAAAATATTGCTAGTTGCAAATTTAAATCGAGATCATATCTTTTATTTGTCGACACCTCTGACACCCAATATCCGACATCAATACCAAAATCAAGTCTTTCGACTAGGAGGAGGAGGAGCCAACACAGGTGCAGCTTTATGCAGTAATGGGCACCAAGTCTCTATCTTAACGCATGTTGGTAACGATGCCACCGGTGACTGGTTGCTGCAATCAACAGCAGCTCTTGGTATACAAGTGGATCAGGTACAACGATATCAAGGGGCGACACCCGATGTGATTATCATGCTGTCACCAGATGGCGAACGCACCATTCTAAGCGCCTACGAACCAGATTTAAAGATCAAAATTACCCCTGATTATGAAAAAATGGACGCATTATATATCAATAAAAAGCTCAATGAAGCGGCTCCATGGATGCGAGCAGCTGTCAATACAACGTGTGTTTTTGCCCAATATCAGCCCGAGACCGAGCAACCATGCCATTATTTAATCGCTTCTAAAAAGGAATTACCGACCAACCTAGGTGACGCTTGGTCCTTTGCTCTTAAGCTTGCTGGACGACACCTTAAAGCATTTATCGTCACAGATGCGCAGCATGGCTCAATAGCCTATACGCAACACCATCAACATACTCAGCCTATTTCCCCTACCCCGGCCGTCGTCGATACAACTGGAGCTGGTGATGCTTATTGTGCGGGATTAATACATCATTTAATTGAAAAGATGAGCTTAGAGCAAGCCATGCTCGGGGCTGCCTATTGGGCCAGCCTTAGTGTTCAAACAAACAGCTCATTACCGCCGAGCAATTTACGCACTTATCATGCGAAATCGAAGATGCCACCGACCTAACTCAAAACTTATTTTTCAAAAAAAAAATTAATTAAGGCGAATGGCTATACTCTTAACTAAACTATTTATATCATTTTTTTTAAGTGTTGGCTGATGACCGCTTCAATGATATTAGTAATACTTTTGTTATCTTTTTTTATGAGCGCTTGCTTTCCTGTCGATAATCCAGCCAAGGCTGACCAGTCTGTTCGTATTGGCGGCCTTTTCAGCAGCTTAAATATTGAAAACCATGATGATGATTTTGGGAAGTCTTTTTTTCAAAGCAATCAAGAAAATATATGGGTCATCACCAATGTGAACTCAAAGTTAAACTGCAACAATAAGCAAATCATCAAAAAAACAGCCTCTCCATTACAAGACTGCACCCTCAAAGACGCCTTTGTGGGAGGTGCTTACTTATTCCAAAAAGAAGCCAATCAATGGGATGTAGATACGCTGTTTAAACCCCACCAGCAACAACAGCGTCATAACTTCGGTTTTGCTGGGCAAATCAGTGAAAATGGACGAACGCTAGCGATTTCAGATCCCAGTGACTCAGCTGCCACCAAGACCGAGCAAGCTTGCCAAGGCATTATCACCGATCAAACAACACCTAACTTAAAGGATTGCAGTGCCAAATGGCTCGCTGACAGAACAACAGGATTTCAAGTAGGTGCCGTTTACATCTACGAATACAATGCCAACCAAAGCTCATGGGTACAAACGGCGCTGATTAAACCTCCCATTATTCGTGGATTAAAAAATCCGTTACAAAACTACTTATTTGGTAGTTCGGTCGCGATGAATGCGGCAGGTAATTTACTGGCCATCGGCGCACCGTCAGATAGCAGCAATTGCCAAGAGCTGTTATCTGCAAATGAGTCTGATTTTAGAAGCAAATTACAAGCATGCTTAGACAATCCAAATGCTCACAGCTCTGGTGCTCTTTATATTTATGAAAAAAACAAACAATTAAAATGGTCGCTGACTTTGGTGAGTATCTCTAAAAAATCCAATGAATTTTTCTCACTTCACACCAAAATAACGACAGCAGGAGATGCCATTGCTGTTGCTTCTCTCCGTCAACTTCATATACTTGAGCGAGTGAAGAGCAAATGGCGACAAGAAACCATCGCTATTTCTGGTTCAGAGGTCATTAGCAGCATAGATTTGAGTTCCGATGGATTAACACTAGCGACTGGCCATATTAATAACAATCAAGATTGCAAAGGGATCACTCAAGATGAAAAAGCCCCCTGTCTTGCTACCAAAGCCGCTGCAACAGGTGGTGCGTTTGTTTATAATAAAACTGAAAATGGATGGGAACAACAAGCTTTTATTAAGTCCGATGCACCCGTAATCAAAGAACAATTTGGCCAGAATGTCCATCTCAATCAAGATGGTACTCAACTCGCGGTAGGCACTGATAATTCAGATACCTGCATAGGCACCTTTTATAACCGCCAAGCCTGTATAGCAGAAGCACAACAGCGGCAACCAAATGGTGGTGCGGTATATGTTTTTCAACAAACCAACAATGAATGGCAGCCTCTTGCTTTTCTAAAGGCACCCCAAATGAGCACTCTATTTGGTCTGGCCAAATACGGCAGCCAAGGGATTCAATTTGAAGAAAATAGCTTACTTATTTTCTTCAAAAGCAAGCTTAAGTGCGAACTATTTACTGAAGAAACCACAACTTGCTTTAACAAAGATGCGCCTGAACGCTCAGGACTGTTGCAATTTTTCTTACCATAAAGCACATCATTCTCCAAATCAACTTTACAGGCAAGACCGACCAATTTATAATCTTTTTTTTCATCACTGCCGGCCGCGCCATGCCCTCTCGTGCTGTCTTTTTAAGCCATATTCAAACCCTCTATGAACATCCAGATAAGCTTTGTTTGCGTCTAGCACGATATGATATCAATCAATTTGAACCTGGCTTATTGGATCAACTACCTACAAGTCCACCTCATCATATTCAACAAGCCTGCCGGTCCAGACAAGCCTCGTTCTTGGCTGGTCGCCTGATCGCCACATCATGCTTACAAGCCATTAACGCCGCATCACTTCAAGTTCAAGTTGGTCGCCAGAGAGAACCTCTCTGGCCGAAAGGATACGCTGGCTCAATCACCCATAAAAACAATATCGTTGCCGCTATCAGCGCCCCATCTGCAATGGGTGGTGTGGGTATTGACTATGAACACTGGCTTCCGCCAAACAAAGCCACAAAGTTAGCACGAGCCATCCTAAGTCCTGACGAATATGAACAGCAGCGACATCATGTTAGCTCAAAGCATATGACACTCTGCTTTTCTGCCAAGGAAACCTTATTTAAAGCACTGTATCCACAAGTGCAAGCGCACTTTGGCTTTCAAGCAGCACGCATCACGTCTGTGCAGTGGCAAGAGGGCACCTATATTATTGAGCTGCTCGAACAACTAACGGCTGATTTATCTGCTAATCGAGCCTTTCAAGGCCATTTTAGCAGCACTAAACAAGGGCTTTTAACTTGGATGCAAGTGCCTTAGTAGCCTGAAAGGCTTTATACTGACTGAGGTAACGGTACCGCGATATCGGCTTCTCGTTGAATCAAACCGTAATCAAAAATCGGCGCCGTGTTGGTGAGCTCTCGGCGCAACATATCATAGGCAATCGCTGTCGCCCACTGCCTGACCAGCATCCGACTACGATGTCGGATCAGCACTTGTTGCACATAAACATGGGTCGACGTTGCCAAGGCAATCACCACCGTTCCAATCGGCTTTTCAATCGTACCGCCATCAGGCCCAGCAATTCCTGTAATCGCGATACCAAAATCACTCTGATGTCGATGTTTAACTTGGGACGCCATCTGTGTCGCCACCTCTAACGATACGGCGCCTTCTTGCTGAATGACTTGTTCATCAATACCCAAAAGATGGGTTTTCGCAAAATTAGAGTATGCCACCACACTACCAATTAAATAAGCTGAACTTCCGGGAAACTCAACCAATTGGCTACTCACCAATCCGCCTGTGCAGGATTCTGCAATCGCCAATGTTTGTTGTTTTTGGGGCAACAAAGCATGAATCACTTCTGCTAAATAATTAAAATTTTCGCCAACAATCATACCACCGAGGCGATCTTTAACTTTCGTAATGGCTGCCTTAAACTCACTAGACCCTGCTTCGCCCATTACTTTTACTTGAATGAACGGCGTATAAGCTCGATAACCAATTTGAATCTGCTCACCCAACATCAAATCAGCCAGTTGATCTTGAATTAAAGATTCGCCGAAGCCAAATACCAGCAATCGACACAGTTCATGACGTGTCTGTAGGCCTGTCTCTGCTTGCAAAAAAGGCATAAATTGTTGCTGAATCATGGCTTTAAATTCATGAGGGACGCCGGGTGTAAAAAAGAACCATGTGTTCTCTACCAAAACCCTAAAACCACATGCTGTACCACAATCATTATCAATTAAAATGGCTGATTGCGGCATGGTTGCCTGCTTGTAATTGCTTTCTGGCACCTGAACACCTCTTTCATGAAAGAAAGACTCTATGCGTTTTTTCCAAGCTTCATGCATAACCAAGGGTTCATTCAGCACTGCTGCCATGGCTTCTCTTGACAAGTCATCTGTAGTAGGGCCTAATCCTCCATTGACCACAATCACATCCGCAGCAGGCGCTCTTTCCTTAAACACAGCAATGAGATCATCAAACCGATCACCTACTAATGTTTTACGCTGCATCAGCAAACCTTGTTCAAATAAATACTGCGCTAACCAAGCAGCATTGGTATCCACAATTTGTCCGGTGAGCACCTCATCACCCGTACAAATTAACTCGACTCTCAACATATTATCCGTTCCTTATTTAGGCTGCATTGAAGCTTGTCTTGATATATAATTCACAATTTTGCAAGCATAACCACGATGGAGCTATCTATGCAACTTAAAATTGCAACACCAACAGCATGGCTTGATTGTGTGCTGACAAACATCAATCCTTTTTTAATTGACCACGCCCATGCTGAAAAAAAAGCTTCTGGTATGGCTATGTCGATGATAGCACATTACCCCGATCGGACACAGCTTGTTAAAGCGATGGCAGACTTAGCTGTTGAGGAACTTATTCATTTTAAACAAATGATGAAAATTTTACATGCTAGAGAGCTCATATTAACACCCGACGAAAAAGATCCGTACGTGAATCAATTGCGACGTTGTTTTAGACAGGGTACAGAGGCTTATTTACTCGATCGACTTCTCATAGCGGGCATTATAGAAGCACGTGGCTGCGAACGATTTGGCTTAGTAGCAGCCGCTTTACCACCTGGTGACTTAAAAGTCTTTTATCAAATGATAACCAAATCAGAAGCCAAGCATCATACTTTATTCACTGACCTCGCTGAGTATTATTTTGAGCAACACACCGTGACATCGCGGCTATCTGAATTACTTGAATTAGAAGCAGATATCGTCGCTCAGTTGCCTCTTCGACCCTGCTTGCATTAAATATTGACTCGAT
>JADHND010000067.1 GCA_016779685.1 Shewanellaceae bacterium
CTTGTAGGTATGTTGGCGCATGTTTGTGTCATATTTTGAATCCGGTAAGGTGCCCACTGCCGATTTATTTGGCTGCGCAGTATCAGGTAAATAAAGGGGTCCTTTGTGACCACAGGCTTGCAGTAACATAGCTAATGCAAGCAAAATGCAATAGGGCTTCATGATTTACCACCTATAAAACTATAAAAACTAGTCTAAATAGGTATATAATGCCATGTATCAACCCCTCTTGTATATGAAATAAAATCATGACCGACTCAGAATTTCACTTTCTCGCTGATGAATGCTTCGACCAAATTGAACAAGCCGTAGAGCAACTCGACCTCGATATAGATATTCATCGTACTGGGAGCTTACTAAGCTTTGAAATCACGCCAACTATCGAAATTATTATGAACAAACAAGAGCCTTTGCATCAAATTTGGTTGGCATCAAAACTAGGTGGGCATCACTTTAGCTTGGTTGAGAACCACTGGTTTGATGAACGCAATCAGGTCGCTTTTAATGATTGCATTCAACAGGTTTTTCGAACGCTAACGGAGCGAGCCTTACCACTCTAGTCTTGAAAGAAGCTGAATAGGACGATGTCTCGCTGTCGTTGCTGGGTGCTTGTAATTTAAAATGGATAAATCTCAAATGTATCTGCCTGAGCCTCTATCCTATAGAATTGAGGCAAGTCAAATAAGTTGTCCATTGAAGGCGGCTCAAAGACAAAAACCTCGTTTATCTGACGAATCAGTTCATCCAAGTCAACCAGCGCAATTTCATATTCAATAATTTGGTTGGCGGCATCCGCAATAAAAACCAAGCCTTGTGCTTGGTCCTGCCAGTTTTGGTATATAAAATATTGAATTAAACCTAAGACCGAAAAATCATCGACCACATTCAACATCTGTTGATGCTTCGAAGTATGAGAACTCTCCACCATCAGCAGCCTTTCAATGCGGCCATGGCTTAACCGCTTCAACAAACCTTTGGTGTCGTTCATATTTTGATAGGTCACTTGCTTACGCTCAAAAAACATAGCATAAGGTTGGTTTCCAATCAGAAACCGTTGCACACTCATCAGATGACGCTGACGGGTTTGCTGATGTAGCGACAAACTTTGTATGAAAGAAAACAACACGAAGCTGGTGATGCTGCGTTGTTTATATTTCGATAAACACAACACCTGTAAATCCAACTCGCGTTCAGCTACGGCACCTTGCATTAATTGTACCGATGCATCCAATAAAGCCGTTACACCTGTATAGTGAAAATGATGCCACTCGCCCCAACTGTTTTGCATACACAGATCAATGCTACCGATTAAATTATGAAATTGACGGCCGTAAGACAGAAAGTTACTGCTCCAAAAATTTAACAAGCCATCTTGCATTGTTAATTGCTGTGTCGGATCTTGCTCAAAATTCACGACGCATAAAACGCGATGATAATGCCATGGATACTTTAAAGCATCCAAGCCTGCATTGACCACCAAAGGAGCGCTTTTTTGAAAAAAATCTATCAATTGAGGAAAGCCTGCTTGCTGCCTATGCTCAGGTAACTGCCAGTCTACTTTCGCGGTCACCAAACCATTTAAGCATGCCCAAAAAACCGCTGCAACCGTCGTTTGTAACGTCACCACTTCAATAGGCTCCGCAGCATGCTGTGCTGGTACTGAGACACCCACCTGACCATCTTCATTTTGGTTAAAATACAAAGTGGGCGTGGAAAAATCAATGACCCATAGTGGATGCAAACGATGAATACGGCTGATTTCTTGGCTGTACATAGTATGTAACTTTCGTGTAATCAGATTCAATTCATCAAAACGTACGTTTTGGTTCAAATCATATTGAGATGAAAATTGTAACAATTCATAATAACTCGACATGAGCAAGCGATACAGAGCTTGATTGAATTGCTGCACTTGGGTGATGTCCCAACTTTGACAGCTGTCTAACCAACTTAATGTTGCATCGTCCCAACCCCATGCTTGTACCAAGTCTTGTAAGGTGGATACTCGCCAATCGGTCGTTGGCGGTGCTGTCGTCAAACGCACACCACTTTTTAAGTAAAAACAGCAACGCACCATGTGCAAACGTTCTGGCTGATTTCTGTGTGTTAAATATTGAGTCAAGCGCTGTAACAACTGCCAGTACGGATCCAGCGAAGCCGACCAAGGCTGTTGCTGCAAGCTTTGCCATAAATCTCGACTTAAAAAAGGAGGTGTTGGGTAATCCACCACATAACTTTCTAAGAGGAGGATTTTGAGCAAAGCTTTGTGGGGTGCATCGATGCCTTTGTACAACTGCCACAGCGCCGCAGTAAAATATTCATAAGCCGATAGGCAATCAATGTGCCCCATGGTTAACACCGTGGGTGAATCATAAGCTTCACAGTGATTTTCATCCAACCACCATAGAACCCAACCACCCGCCAGACGCAAATGGGTGCGATAGAACTCATCTAATAACAACCACCGTTCAGCCGAACCACTGTGATCTAAATCCATCTTCCCCAATCGATGTTGAATAAATTGCCGAGGCTGTATAACGTAACAATGGAGTGGAAATTGATAATGATGCGCAAATTTAATAATGCGCTCGCACTTCTGTTGTAGTTTGGTAATCGACGAAGGTGCCACATGGTCAGCCACCACAATCCAGACATCGACATCACTTTGCTGGGCATGAAAACCCAAACTACCGACACTCCCCATGGTATAAAGCCCCAACAAATCAACCATCTTGTTTGAGGTCAACATGGGCATCTGTAGCCCAAAAAATTGGCAACTGAGAGCTGCTTGTTGGTCATTAAATTCATGAAAACCAAATGGAATGGTCGCATCAATGTAACCAGGTAAATGTGGATCGTTGACATGGAACAGCAATGGCAACAGCGACATGACTTGAACTTGCTCATATGTCAGCACCGCTTCCACTTGCGCCAGTCGAAAGGCATTATATCGTTGAGCTAATTCTAAATGATCCAAAAACTGACTCCAAATAACCTAAATTGCCATTTAAACCTGCACAAATCAAATTTCATTATAAAAATTTAACACATTTATGACAAAAAAAAATTCTAATGGTAAAATAGTCAGCGCTTGTTTTATACTCAATTATTAAAGTACACTAATGATAAATACAAAAATAACGATTGCCACCAGGAAAAGTCCGCTTGCTTTATGGCAAGCTCATTTTGTCAAAGACGCTATCGAGCAGCATTTTCCTGATATCACGGTTGTATTGCTGCCGATGACCACCAAGGGTGATGTTATTTTAGACACGCCCTTGGCGAAAATTGGAGGTAAAGGTTTATTTCTAAAAGAACTTGAGACCGCCCTGATTGATGGTCGAGCCGATATAGCGGTTCATTCTATGAAAGATGTGCCCATGGAATTGCCAGCAGATCTAACGTTACACACCATCTGTGAGCGCGACGATCCAAGAGATGCTTTTGTCAGTAACCGAGCGGCCTCACTCGCGGCATTACCAGTTGGTGCAGTGGTTGGCACCTCTAGTTTACGAAGACAGTGTCAAATTGCGGCACATCGACCTGATTTGATCATTCGGGATTTACGTGGCAATGTAGGTACTCGATTAAGCAAGCTAGATAACGGACAGTATGATGCGATAGTGCTTGCCAGTGCAGGTTTAAAACGCTTGAATTTAAGCGACAGGATTCAAAGCTTTATGTCGGTCGAAACATCCTTGCCGGCCAATGGCCAAGGGGCAGTTGGCATAGAATGTCGAGCAAACGACACTAAGACTCAGTCTGTCATTCAGCATTTAGAACACGCGCCAACACGGCTATGTGTCTTGGCAGAACGTGCCACGAATGCGTACTTAAATGGCGGCTGTCAAGTCCCGATCGGTGTCTATGCTCAGCTCATTGACCAGACATTACATATTGAAGGCTTGGTCGGTGATCCGGAAGGAAAACAGATCATTCGTGCAAAAAGACAAGGTAAACCGACGGATTATCATCAACTAGGTACGCAACTTGCTGTAGATTTATTGGATAAGGGTGCGGGTTCAATTTTAACAACCATGGAACATAAGGGTTAAATATTAATATGAGCATTTTGTTAACACGTCCACATGGACGCAATGAATATCTAGCGCAGTTATTAGAAAAAAATCATCTGGACTATGTAATCACACCGTTAATCGAAATCAAGCCATATGAACAAAACCCAACCAACGTCGCTGACTTGCAATGGGCTGACCACATTATATTTGTGAGTGCCAATGCTGTCCACTTTGCCATGCAAAATGACTATTTACCATGGAAACAACAGTTGTCTTATTATGCCATTGGTGACACCACCAAACAACATTTACAACGCTATCGCATCAAGGCTCAAGCCCCATTGGTACCTCAAACCTCAGAAACCATGATTGATTTGTTGAAAGAACACAACATCAGCCATCAAAATTTCTTGATAATTTGTGGTCAACAAGGTCGAGAAACGCTACAAGAACACATCAAAGAACATGGTGGGCAAATCAAATATTGGCAAGTATACCAGCGTCAAAGTCCTTTGCTGAACCTAAAAAAAACCTTGTCTTTTTGGCAGAGTAAAAAAGTCACCACGATGATCATCAGCAGTGGTTTCACACTCCATTTTTTACAGCAATCGTTTAGAGGACAAGACTGGACTTGGCTGAAAAGTTTAACCTATATTGTACCCAGTGCACGTCTCTATCAACATGCCAAACAACTGGGTCTATCCAATATTATGCAAGCATCCGGTGCCGACGATCAAGCCGTGCTGCATATGATTCATGAACATCAGGTGCTCAGCGTCACCTCATGATATAAGGTAATCTTCGCATGGCTAAAGACAAAAAAAACAATCAATCAACGCATCAAGGTAAGGATGAAAAGTGGTTAAGTGATGCCGATGTCTCGCCTTTAGCCACGCAAAACAGTCCAGAAGTACCAAGCCAAGTCACTAAGAATGAATCTTTTCTCGTGAAATTTGCATTCATATTTGCCTTGCTTGCATTAGGTGCAAATGGCATGCTTTATCTGACCTTTTCTAAACAACAACAGCAAACGCAGCGACAACAAACTAAATTGGGTCAAACACTCAATAACTTAGGAAAAGTCCAAAAATTTAATACCAAACGTCTTGAATCGATGTCAACCCATCAAGCCAACCGTTGGCTGGCTTCCGAAGCGCTTTATTTGTTAAAAATTGCCGACCGCAAGATCAGCTTAGAGCATGACGCGCTGACCGCTACCTATTTAATTAAAGATGCGCAACAACTTCTTCAACGCAGCCAAGCACCTGAATTTGCCTTGATTGTTGATAGCATGCAACAAGACTTAAAATACGTCAAAATCATTCAGCAGCAGGCGTCAATCCAAGTCGATGAAACCATCAATGACATGTTAGTAGGATTAAACAAAATCCCCATGCTGGTGATACCTGAAACCAAACCGAAAGCAGTGCTCGTGAAAAAGAGTCGTGATACCAACTTAAATTGGTATCAAAATCTAACGGTGACGTGGCATGAAATCCTGGCGGATATCGTCACCATTCGGCATCATCAAGGCAATGCCCCAGAATTTGTGTCTCCTGAGCAAGCTTGGTATGTAAAAGAAAATATTCGACTACGTCTGCAAAATGCGGAGCTTGCTTTTTATAGTCAAGAATTTAAGAGCTTTCAGCAAGCGATTACATTGGCCTTGCAATGGCTACAAACTTATAGCGATGTCAACCATCCGCAAGTAGCGCTCATGATCAAAAACTTAAACAAACTCAAACGGATGAACCTGAAGCCAGCGCCGCAGCTGACGCTTCATTCGATTGCACAATTAGAACACTATTTTAAATTTACCAACGCCAACCCAGCGAAAGGAAATTAACCATGCTACGCATGCTGCTTTACTTAGGTTTTATTCTTCTGGGTGCCATGGTTGCCCCTATCTTGTTGCAACATAAAGGATTTGTGCTTATTAGTTTTGGTTCCTATAGTATTAAAACCACAGCCTTAGCCCTAGCCTTATTTGTACTGGCTCTGTTTGGTTTCCTCCAAGTCAGCCTGTGGTGCTGGCGGACTATTAAATTTCTTCTCTCTGATCAGCTGTCCTTATCGCATTTATGGCAAAAACAAAATGTCGACTCGTTTACCATCCAAGGTCAACTGGCTCTCATGAATCAAAATTGGGAGGATGCTGAAAACCTGATGGCGAAGTATGCCAAACACAGTAAATTACCAACTCTAAACTATTTATCCGCTGCTCACGCAGCGCACCTACAACAGAAAATAAAAGAACGCGATCAATACTTAACGTATGCGGCGAAAGAACAACCAACCCCCTTAGCTGTACAGCTGGCACAGGCCCATTATCTGGTTGAAGACAATGTCGAGGAAGCCCGTAAACGCGTTGATCGCTTTCATATTACCCCTCAAAGTTCACAGCTCAAACTGCATTTGGCTTGGTTAACCTATCAAGCACAAGGTGACTACCAAGCCATCAAGCCGTTGCTCAAAATATTTAAGAAAAACAATATCATCTCTAAGGCACATTACGATGCCATACAATTGAAAACAACGGCTATCGAAATTACGCAGGCAAAATCTCAAGCGGAGGTCACTGCACTCTGGGACAATCTCAGTATATTTGATCATCAAAAACCTGTATTACAAGCCAGCTATGGACTTGCTTTGAATGTCTTTGATTCCGAGGCCGCAAAAAAATTTATACTCCGTAGCTTGAAGAAACCTGAACAGGAACTGCTGAACTGTATTGAAAAGATTTTTAATTGGGAAACCGATAAAAAGATTCAAACTCAGCTCAATAGGATGTTGAAGAAATACCCAGATGATCATGCCTTAATCCAATGCATCGCTCGATTGTGTATTCAGTCACGTCTGTTTCAAAAAGCCAAAACGTATTTAACCCAGTCTGCTACCATCGATCGAAATACCGCCCTGTTGCTGGCTCATGTCTGTGAATATTTAGGTGAGACCAAACTAGCCATTGAACATTATAAGCAAGCGGCAGCCATGCCGAACCCTTTTCAATACCAGCAGCATCAGGCTGATGCCATCAAAACACATCCAGCGTAAAGACCTCCCCCCTTTAGCTTTAATGCATCATTTGCTATGATAGAGGCTCTCTACTAGGAAATATTATGCAACTCAATACTCATCAACAAGCCGCGGTACGCCATATTTCCGGACCTTGTTTGGTTTTAGCTGGCGCCGGTAGCGGCAAAACCAAAGTCATTACGCAAAAAATCGCTTATTTGATCAAGCAATGTGGCTATACAGCTCCTCAGATTGCCGCACTGACTTTTACCAACAAAGCCGCTCGTGAAATGAAAAGCCGGGTTCAACAAGTCTTAGATACACGGGCAGCGCGTGGGTTATGGGTATCGACTTTTCACACGCTTGGCTTGCACATCATTCGTACCGAATATCAAGCCCTGAATTTGCCTAAAAACTTTTCCTTATTTGATGCTCAAGACAGCTTGCAGTTGCTCAAAGACTTGGCGCCCGAAGCGATTGCTCATGACAAACAGCGGTTACTCCAAGCTCAAACTTTCATTTCAAATTGGAAAAACCAAGGTCAAAGTGAACAAACCGTGACGGACCAAGCGTCGAGTGCTGACGAACATATGATGGTCAAATTATACAGCCAATATCAACATACTTTAACAGCCTACAATGCTTTAGATTTTGATGACTTGATCCTCAAACCGACTCAATTGTTACAACAAAAGCCTCACATACTCAATAAATGGCAACAAAAAATTCGCTATTTACTGATTGACGAATACCAAGACACCAACGAAATACAATACCAACTTATTCGCTTACTAACCGGTATTCGGGCACGTTTTACCGCTGTGGGCGACGATGACCAATCGATTTATGCTTGGCGCGGTGCCTGCCCACATAACATGAGCAAACTACAAGACAATTTTCCAACCTTAAACGTGATCAAACTGGAGCAGAACTACCGTTCAACCACCAATATTTTAACCACCGCTAACCAGCTCATCGCGTGCAATCCTCACCTTATTGAGAAAGCCCTGTTCAGTGAATTGGGATCAGGCGAGCCTATCCATGTTATCGCCATGCCT
>JADHND010000068.1 GCA_016779685.1 Shewanellaceae bacterium
AAGGCATGACGCCTGAAGAAGTACGGGCGACGGGAGCAGATATTTTACTAGGTAACACTTTTCATTTGTGGTTGCGTCCGGGAACAGAGGTCATGCAACAGCATGGTGATTTGCACGATTTTATGCATTGGCACCGACCTATTTTGACTGATTCAGGTGGATTCCAAGTTTTCTCTTTAGGGAAACTGCGTAAAATTACCGAAGAAGGTGTGACTTTTCAGTCGCCGATTAATGGCGATAAGGTTTTCTTATCACCTGAAAAATCAATGGAAATACAACATCATCTCGGTTCTGATGTTGTGATGATTTTTGACGAATGTACCCCTTATCCTGCCACTGAAGAAGAGGCCAAGCAATCGATGCATATGTCTTTGCGTTGGGCGGCTCGTTCTCGACAGGCATTCGATGCCTTAGAGAATCAGAATGCACTGTTTGGTATTGTGCAAGGGGGTGTTTATGAGGCCCTTCGTGATGAGAGTGTCGCGGGTCTTGTCGATATAGGCTTTGATGGTTATGCTATTGGAGGGCTTGCGGTAGGTGAACCTAAAGCAGATATGCACCGCATTTTAGAGCATACTTGCCCGCAGCTGCCCACTGAAAAACCACGTTATCTAATGGGGGTGGGGAAACCGGAAGACTTGATTGAAGGCGTGCGTCGTGGCGTCGATATGTTTGATTGCGTCATGCCAACCCGCAATGCACGCAATGGCCATTTGTTTACAGCTGAGGGTGTGATTAAAATCCGTAATGCACGCCATAAACAGGATACATCACCACTTGAAGCAGATTGCGACTGTTACACATGTGCTCATTATAGCCGCGCTTATCTACATCACTTGGATAAGTGTCAAGAAATTTTAGGCGCTAGACTAAACACCATCCATAATTTGCGCTACTATCAGCGTTTGATGGCAGGGATTCGTGAAGCGATTGCGACACAGGTGTTTGACGAATTCGTTGATTCATTTTATCAGAAACTAGGGCGAACCACGCCACCACTTAACTCAAACAAAGAAGGGGTCTAATTTATGTTGATTGCCAATGCTTACGCAAATGCAGGTGCCGCACCTCAAGCTGCTGGATTTTTGGATATGTTGCCGATGTTGGCAGCGATGGGATTGATTTTTTACTTTTTAATTTATCGCCCGCAAGCTAAGCGCTCTAAAGAACAAAAAAACCTAATGACTTCTTTGAGCCAAGGTAACGAAGTTCTCACCAATGGTGGCCTTGTGGGTAAAATCGTTAAATTGACACAAGACAATGATTATTTGTTGCTTTCTTTAAATGATTCGACTCAGATTACCCTTAAAAAAGATTATATTACAGCGGTTTTGCCTAAAGGTTCTATCCAATCTTTGTAACCGTTTGACATGGAGTGAGTAATGATAAACAAATATCCGCTTTGGAAAAATATATCCGTGGTGTTGATGTTGCTGATCGCTGCGTTGTATGCGTTGCCTAATTTATATGGTGACGACCATGCGGTCGAAGTCACAGGTGTTCGTGGCGCTAAGGTTTCAACAGCTGTGTTGGCGAAAGTTCAAGCTCAGTTAGCGCAACGCTCAATAGCCGTGAAAAGCATTATATTACAAAACGATACGTTGTTGGTGCGCTTGCAAGACCATGAGCAGCAGCTGGCAGCGAAGGCTGCGATCAAACAAGCCTTAAATACCCAATACATCGTTGCTTTAAACTTTGCGCCAACAACACCAGCTTGGTTATCAGACATCGGCGCATCAGCGATGCGACTGGGTTTAGATCTGCGTGGTGGGATTCATTTCTTGATGGAGGTGGACATGCGTGAGGTGGTGGCAAAAGCCACCACTCAGATAGCAACGGATATTCGAGCAGGCCTACGTGGCGAAAAGATTCGTTATGCAGGCTTGGTGAATTTGAAGGAGGGCGTGTTGGTTCGTTTCAACAATGCCGATGCTTTCGCCGCAGGACAGCGCTACATTCAAAAAAATTTGCCACAGTATACGATGCAGACTCAGGGAGAATTGAACCTTAAAGTGACGCTATCTGAAGCGCAGCGTCGCCAAATCCGAGAGGATGCTGTTTCGCAAAACATCACGATTTTACGAAACCGAGTCAATGAGCTCGGGGTCGCGGAACCGATTGTTCAGCGTCAAGGAGCTGAACGGATCGTTGTGCAATTGCCAGGTGTGCAAGATTCTGCCCGGGCGAAGCAAATTCTGGGTGCAACAGCCACGCTTGAATTTCGAATGGTCGATATAGACAAGGTTCAGCGTGGCTCACTGAGACAGAAATATGGGGACAAAACCGATATTTTTGATGTGCGTCGAGGTGGTAAAACAGCGTTAAAACGCGAGGTCATTTTAAGTGGTGAGCACATTACCAATGCTCAAGTTGCATTCGATGAGTACAATCAGCCGCAAGTGAGCATCGATCTCGATGCGGAAGGTGGCTCGATGATGGCAGCAGCGACAAAAGATGCCATTGGTCAATTAATGGCTGCTTTGTTTACCGAGTATAAGCCGACTGGCGAAATCGATGATCAAGGTCGGGTTAAATTGGTTAAAGCGCAGGATGTTATTTCACAAGCAACCATTCAAGCGCGCTTAGGGCGTAGCTTTCGGATTACAGGCTTAGATTATGAAGAAGCCCAGAACCTGGCTTTGTTGTTACGTGCAGGTGCTTTGAAAGCCCCGATTCAAATTGTAGAAGAACGTACGATTGGACCATCTATGGGGCAACAAAACATTGAATATGGAATGCAAGCGATGCTGTGGGGACTGGCGATGGTCGTGCTGTTTATGCTCGTCTATTACCGTCAGTTTGGTGTTGTCGCCAATATAGTACTGATGCTGAATCTGGTGATGATTGTTGGGTTGATGTCCATGATACCGGGTGCAACTTTAACTATGCCGGGTATTGCGGGGATGGTGCTCACTGTTGGGATGGCTGTCGATGGCAATGTGCTCATCTTTGAACGGATTCGAGAGGAACTGCGTCTTGGTAAGCGCGTTCAGCAGTCCATTTCTGAAGGCTACGACAATGCTTTTTCGACGATAGCGGACGCCAACATCACAACTTTTGTCACTGCGCTGATCTTGTTTACTGTAGGCACTGGCGCGGTTAAAGGTTTTGCGGTCACCTTGATGATCGGTATCGTGACCTCTATGTTTACCGTGATCGTCGTGTCACGGGCGTTGGTGAATGTTTTCTGGGGTGGTAAAAAGCTCAAGTCATTGTCAATTTAAGGTGGATTTATGTTTGAAATACTTTCCCTAAAGCAAAGGATTAATTTTTTAAAACACAGTGTGCAGATTGGTTTCGTTTCTATGGCGTTGCTGCTCGGTTCAGTTGTCTCATTGGCGGTTCAAGGACTGTCTTGGGGACTTGATTTTACGGGTGGTACTGTGGTTGAAATGACCTTTTCGAAGCCAGTTGATTTGTCAGCATTGCGTCAGCATATGCTTTCAAATCAAGCGCAAGATTTGGTCGTGCAGCGTTTTGGCACCGCGAAAGACATTATTTTTCGGTTGCCCTCATCGGCGTCGGTAAAAGTCGATACCATCAAAGCCTTGGCACAAAGCTTTGATGCACAAGTGGTTTTGAAACGGGTAGAGATGATAGGCCCTGCCGTTGGTCAAGAGTTGGCAGAACAGGGTGGCTTTGCGGTCATGACGGCATTATTTTGTATTTTGCTCTATGTGTCGATGCGTTTTGAATGGCGTTTGGCACTGGGTGCCGTAGCGGCATTGGCCCACGATGTTTTGATGACGCTAGGTGTGTTTTCCGTGTTGCAGATTGAGTTTGATTTAACGGTGCTGGCGGGGGTGTTGACAGTGGTCGGCTATTCTTTGAATGACACCATTGTTGTTTTTGACCGGATCCGTGAGAATTTCATTAAATTACGCAATAATTCCGTAGCTGAAATGGTCAATACCTCCATTACTCAGACCATGAGCCGAACCATCATCACAACATTGACGACATTAATGGTGGTCATAGCGCTGTTTATGAAAGGTGGAGCCAATATTCATGGCTTTGCCACGGCCTTATTGTTGGGCATTGTCGTAGGTACTTACTCATCTATTTACGTCGCGAGTGCGCTGGCGATCCGACTGGGTATTTCACGCGAATCGATGTTACCTGAGGAAGTCGAAAAAGAGGGCGCAGACCAGCCCAGCCTTACGTATTAACCAAAAAAAATTCGACGCTTTGCCATGAGGCATAGCGTCGAACCAGAGCGATAACATTTTCTAAGCGTCCAATTGAATGCTAAACTTAGATCAAAGCGATTGAAGAGGCTTTCTGGAATGAATGAATCGTATTGTGCCACGTTGATCCGGTTAGATAGTTGGTTGTTACCGGGAGGTCGCCAAGAAATTCAGGTCGTGGATCCGGATTTGATGCGAGCTATTACGGAACATCTCAAAAGCAAAATGAATCTGGTGGTTTCGGTGATTTCACATGGCCATGCTATGCCTTGTTATAAAATTGCAAGTGAATGTAAAGTCGTTGATTTTTTTCAGCTAGAAGATTCAACTTTTTCAGTTGTTTTAGAGGGTATTCAACGTGTTAAAGTGATTGCAGTTCAACATCATTTAGGGGCTTACCAAGTGACGGTTAATCCGTTGCCTAATTGGCCTTCTCAGCCTATTAGCGAAGATTCCGAGATCTTGGCCGAAGCTTTACTCGAATTCTACAGTGCTAACCCAGAAATTTCTGGACTATATTCACACATTCATTTGGAAGACCTGAACTGGGTTAGTCAGCGTTGGCTAGAAGTCCTACCGATGTATAATCAAGATAAGCAAGTCCTGCTTAAAGAACCTGATTGCCACAAAGCAGCTTATTTTATGAAGCATTTGATTGAGGGTGGGTTGAGCGCAGAGGGTTCAGCGCCTAGCCTAGATTAATCTTCTTTCCGCTTTTTAACTTTTTTCCGTGTATAGTACTTTTTCAATAAGGTTTTTTTCTTGGTAGGTGGCTTGTTGCGCTGAATCTCGCTAATCATACTGTTCACAAAACCGACGCCAGCTGATTCATAAATATCATAGACCTGATCAATTTTCATTTTGCTTAGATGGCTAATTTCTTCTTGGTAGAGGGCAATTGCGCTGACTTTACCTTCGTATGAGCTGCCTTTCAACTGTTCGAAAGCCAATAGATTGCCGTGATGGCGTGACATCGTTAAGAGAATATGCTCAATGTTTTCATTGGGCTCAAGCTTATGCCAAAAATCGGTATCGGAAGCATCCCCTAGAATGACTCTTCTTTTTTGGCGATGATGCCTAGCAACCAGTTCAGGTTTGTGTTCGATCCCGACGACCACGTTGCCAAAGTTTTTCTTAAGTGCATCGTAGGCACCTGTACCAATTCTACCCATACCTAAAATTAAAAAACGAGGATGACCGATGCGAATCGGTGTGTCTTCACTTTTAGCTTTGTTGTGCTCAATAAAAGCTAAAAAGGGGTGGAGGTACTGATACATTTGTTCAGATACCTGATTTAAAGGTGAAGCGAATAAAAAACTGAGGGCTAGTGACACAGCTAAGACAATGATCAGCTGTTCAGGTAGCCAGCCGTTGAGGCTGGCGACGGAGCAAACAATTAAACCAAATTCGGAGTAGGTCATGAGGGCTGATGATGACAAAAATGCGGTTCTGGCTCGAATGCGAAAGCGGGTCAATATGGTTAGAAAAATGAGCCATTTAATCGGGAGTACCAATGTGAGTAAGACGGCTAAAACCAAATCTTCAGTGGTTGGTAAGCCTTTCAACCCAATCGTTAAGAAAAAAGTAACTAAAAACAGTTCTTTGAAATAAAAAATTGATTTGGTTAATTCTTGTGTTTTGGTATGGCCAGAGAGCAATATGCCCATCACCAAAGCCCCTAAATCAGGTTTTAAACCAGCCTTTTCAAATAAGAAGGCACCAAAGACCAGCGTCATGACTAATCCAAACAGCACCAGTAAATCGCCATGGCCCACGCGATCAAAGATTGCGTGGATGAGTGGACGAAGAAATGGCAGCAGTAACAAAGCAAAGGCATAAATCGAAGGTAGTTCACCCTTAGAAAAGGTTAGGAAGACCACAGCAAACAGATCTTGGATGATGAGAATACCAATGGCAATTTGGCCATACAAAGAGACCATCTCCCCTTTATCATCAAGGGTTTTTACTGCAAATACGGTGCTTGAAAAGCTTAAAGCAAAAGCCAATAACAAGAGTTGGTTTTCGTTCAGTCCCGCTATTTGAGAAAAGCCTAAAAAAGCAAATATTTTCAAAATCGATAGACTGATGATCACAAATGAAAACATGTGAACCCCTGAAGTCACCAAAACCTCAGGTTTAACGAGACTTTTTAAGTCCAAACGTAGTCCAATTGCGAACAGCAGCAGGTAAACGCCAATGTCAGCAATTTTTTCGAGCAAGGGTAGGGTGTTTTCATCTATTTCAAGTGTATAGAGAATAAAGCCTGCGCCTAGATATCCCACCAAGGGTGGAAAACCAAACCGACTCATAACAAAACCACATGCTAATGTGATGAGGAGGACCGCTGGTTCCATACGACTTATAATAAAAATGATTTTAATCAAGTATAGCGTACATTTTTTTATGAGGACGCTTAGAGAATTATTTTTCCCATTCATTTTTGGTGTTTGTAGATTTATGTGGCTGCTAACTTAATGAATCTATATTGTATTTCATGAATTAAGGTAGCGAGTTCAATCTGAAAGTGACGAAAATTAACCATCGGTAAGATATTAGGTTGTTGGCTCTTTTCATTTGTTTTTATTTGTGTTAAAAATAGGAAGAAGAATTTAGAAATATCTGTTCTATATGCGCAAAAGCTTAATTCAAGTGTGTTGGTGGAGTGGGTCAAGGTTGGTCTATGCAAAAAGGTGCGGTTGAAGTGCGGTTAACAAAAGAAAGTATACCGAAGTGGTGTTTGTTGTTACCCTCGATGCTAGGTGTGGTTCTGTTCATGGTGCCTGTTTTTAGCCATGGAACCCCGACCACTATGATTGCCTTACTTGCGACTGAGTTGCGGCAGTTTCTGAGTCATGATTTATTGGCTTGGATGACCGTGATGATGGTTGTAGTCGCTGTTTTTTCTCTCTATGCTCGTTATTCACCACCTAAGTGGGTCGTTGCCTCAACATTTTGGCAGCCCCTATTCTGTTTGAGTCTGCCGTGGCTGTTGGTTCGCATTGTCGGGGCTGCTTTTTCCGTCATTACCTTTTTCCAAATTGGCCCTAACGCAATTTGGAGTGTGAATACCGGTGCTTTGTTGTTTGACTTACTGAGTTACTTGTTTTGTATTTTTATCTTTGCGGGTTTATTTTTACCCCTGTTGCTTAACTTTGGCTTAATGGAGTTTATTGGCGTGCTTTTGTCTCAGACCATGCGTAAGGTCTTTAACTTGCCAGGCAAAAGTGCAGTGGGTTGTTTGGCGGCATGGTTCGGTGATGGCTCAATTGGCGTTTTGCTAACCAGTAAGCAGTATGAAGAAAAAATTTACACACAAAGAGAAGCCGCCGTCATCGGCTCTAATTTTTCTGCCGTTTCCTTGACGTTTTCTTTGGTGGTACTGAGCCAAGTGAAGCTCGAGTCGATGTTTTTCATGTTTTATTTAACAGTTTGTATAGCAGGCTTTGTTGCTGCCATCGTGATTCCAAAGTTGTATCCCTTAAGGCAAAAACTAGATGTCTATATTGATGGGACACCTCAAACGGTAGAACAAAAGCAAGAGGTAGCGGTACCAGAAGGTTATAGCACGTGGCAATACGCGTACCAATGTGCGGTCACTCGCGCCATGCATGAGAATTCAATTGTACACATTGTTCAAGAAGGCCTTAAAAACGTCATTGAAATGATTTTGGGGGTATTGCCTTCGGTGATGGCGGTCGGTACTTTAGCCACCATGATCGCATCCTATACACCTATTTTTGATTACATGGGGCTGCCGTTTGTCTATTTACTCAACTGGCTTCAGATACCAGAAGCGACCGAGGCCTCAAAAACTATTATGGTGGGTTTTGCCGATATGTTGATCCCATCGATTTTAGCATCCTCTATTGAATCGGAAATGACTCGTTTTGTCATCGCTGCTTTA